>NZ_JBSFNC010000122.1:0-27748 GCF_053586895.1 Amycolatopsis sp. NPDC003731
ATGCTGGGGTTCGTCCCGGACACGGCTTGACCCGCCGCGCCGCCGGTTCGTCGAGAACCGGCCGGGCAGCGGTGGTCGTCACCGCCGGGGTGTCGCGCGGCCGAGCGGCTTTCCTCAGGCCGGAAGCGTCTTGAAGCACGTCCGGCACGGGGTCGGCCTCCGGCACCGTGTGCAGCACCTCATCGAGCAGTTCGATCCGGCGCTTCGTCAACTTCTCGACGCCGTCGGCCAGGCCTCGCAGGTGGCGCGGGCCTCGTCGAGGTACCAGCGCAGGATGTCCACGCATGACCGGGCCCGATCGGCGGGAATCGTGATTTCCGCCCGGGTTGCCCCGCGTGCGCGGGGACAACGCCGGTCACGCTCTCCTGTGGAGTATTCGACGGGACCAGCCCCGCGCGCGCGGAGACGACGACGCATGACGACTGCTCCACCGAGCCGGGCAACGGACCAGCCCCGCATGCTCGGGGACGACTCTCCTGCGGATCCGGAGTGTTCGATGTTCCGGGGGACCAGTCCCGCATGCGCGGGGAAGGGCTCATCCGAGGTCGAAGGTGGCGACGATGGGGCTGTGGTCTGAGCCGGATGTCGGGCGGTGCGTGGTGGGGGTATCGGTGATGGAGGGCAGATCGTCGCTGTGGACGGTGCGGACCTGGGGGAGTGGTGAGAGGAGGGCGTGGCTGACGAAGATGTGATCGATTAGTTCGCGTCGTCCCCGGTAGATGCGGGAGTAACGTTGGTCGGCGGGGATGCAGGGGGCGAGGTTCCAGAGTCGCTGGGGGTCGCCGCTGTCGGGGTGGTTGAACCCTGCGGTGCCGATTTCTGAGCCGGTGGGGCCTTGCAGGATCTGGGTGGTGGCGGCGGTGGGTTCGTCGTTGAGGTCGCCGAGCACGATGACCCGCTGGTCGTGGCCGGCGGCGAGGGCGGCGGTGGCGAGCTCGCGGACGGCGACGGCCTCGGCGGTTCGGCGGTAGAGAGCGTAGGCGCCGTAGCGGGCGCGTTGACCTTCGTCCTGGGTGCCGAATTGGCCGCCGGGGAAGGTGAGGAGCTTGGATTTGAAGTGGCAGGTGATCAGGGTGAGCGCGACACCGGCTGCCGGTTCGACGGTGACGGTGAGGGCTCCGCGGCCGAGTTCGTGGCTGAGGTCGGCCGGCGGGTCGGCGACCTGGATGGGGGCCAAGGCTTCGGGCAGTGTGATGTCGTCGCCGACTGGGGTCAGGGTGTGTCGGCTGAGGAATCCGACTCGGATTCCGCGTTGGTCGTAGTGCGCGGAGACCGTGGCTTTCCAGGGCTCGCCAAGGGCATCGGCGAGTTCGTTGAGGGCCTCGGGGTCGCCGACCTCCTGGACGGCGAGGACGTCGGGGTTGATGCCGGCGATGGTGGCGCGCAGGGCTTCGATCTTCGCTGCGTAGTCCGCAGGCGTTTTCGGCCCGTCACCGCCAGGTCGGAACAGATTCTCCAGGTTCCAGGTCCCGATACTGATCATGGTGTTTCCCCTCGACCGCGAGCGGTTCGACCACGGCATCCGGCTCGCTCCAAAATCCCGCACTGACAAACTCGCCGTTGCTGTGTCCGGAGTTACAGTCCTCACTCGAACGCAGTACCACAACTACTCCGTTTGGCGGTGATCGAGGCCCTTACTGTGCGTGGTCGGCCCCTGGGGTCGATGGAGCTGCTCCTCGTCCTCCACGGGGCGCCTCCGCGATCGCGAAGGGCGAGCCTAGGGAAACCGGCTTCGGAGGAGACCGGCCGCATGAGGGCGAAGGTCACATCGACTCCAGCTTGATCCCCTTACCTGCGCCGACGATCCGGTACCGCCGCTCTGCATAAGTACGGACGATCAGCTGGGCATCGCCCAGCGCGGACAGATTGAGGCTCGATTCGTACTCGGGATAGATCATGATTTCCAATGCCGTCAGCTGGGGCAATTGGGCGATCTGTGCCAAGTTGGCCGCGGAGGCGGAAGCGCTGATCTGGAGCGTTCGAAGATTCGTCACGTCCCTGAGTGGAGTGAAATCGACGACGTCGGAGCCGCGGAACGCCAGCTTGGTCACTTCGCTGAAGTGCGCGAGGTCGCCGAGTTCCGGGAATGGGTGGACTCTGACGAAACCGAGCTCCGCAACCTTCGGAGTAAACGACGCCAATCGTAGCAGGCCGCCCTTGATGCCGAGTCTGTCGATCCTGGAAGAGTGGCCGAGATCGAGGCGTTCGAGGTTTCCAAGGCTACCAATGAACTCGAAATCGGCGTCATTAGGGTAGTCAAGGAGGGTCAATCCGGTAAGTGCACGCAAATCGTTAAGTGGCGACAGGTCGTCTATCTCGTTAAGACCTGCAATGCCCAAAGATGTCAAACCTGTTAGCGAGCCGAGGAGCTGGATGTTTGCCGACGAGACGGCGTTCGGGTAGAAATATAAGTGTTTCAGACTCGGTAGATCGGCGAGAGCGCTAGAATCGACTCTGCCTCTGGGTAATAGTCTTAACGTTTCCAGGTCACGACATTGGGTCAGTGAGGCAAGGTTCTCGTATTCGCCGACCAGTCGAGCGTATCGAAGACAAGGTATCTGTGTCAGGAAATCGAGGTCTGTGAGGTCCTCGAGGTCGAGTCTCAGCGCGCTCAGCTTAGAGAGGTGAGCGACCGCGGGCAGCAGCGCTTGGTCCTCGATGGTTAAGTGGCCGTCGAGTAGCGGGGCTTCTGCGAGCACCCGTACGGCGTACTCGTCGGGATCGAAGTAACACCACGCAGCGATCAGTTCCCTTTGCACGCCCGGTCGCGCGTCCCGGCTGAACGACTCCAACACCGGCCAGGAATCGGGACCGTTGATCAACGCCGCCGTGCGAATGGTCGCGGCCGCTGCGGCCTCTGAAAGGTTCGTTCCCTGGCGAAGCAAGCGTGGCAGGAGAACCTCGCCCCCGGCGGCCAGAGACCGGGCCTCGGCCACCTGACGGGGCGGGATTAACGCGGCGAGGGACCGTTCCATGCGTTCGGCGAGTTCCATGGCGAGGGCGGGGGCGGACTCCGTCGCAGAGGCGGCGAGCAGGTTGAGCTTCCGGCGGGCCCTGGGTTCGGCTTCGGCACGGTCGAGCAGGCCTTCGAACAGGTCGTGTCGCAGCGGCGCGTTGGCGAGCCCGGCCGCCATTACCACGATGTCCCGCCATTGGTCCATGTGGGCGTTCTGGACGAGCAGGCCGACATCCCCCTGGTCCGTCGCCTCTTCCGCGGTCAGGAACTCCTGGAACGTACGGTGGACGAAGTCGATCCTGTCGGCCGTCGGTTCGCGGAGAACCCCGCTTCGCTGAAGCAGGTGTTCGAGCACCGCCGCGGCGTCATGCTCGACCCGGGGCATGGTTGCGAGACGTTCGGTTAGGCGTCGGAGCGCTTCTTCGCGGCGCAGCTCGGACCGTCCGTTCACCGACAGCCGCCACGCGAGGTGCCTAAGCAGCTGACGGCTGTCCTGGCTCGTGAGTTTCAGCGCGTGCGGAACGCGCCGCTCGGCGTCACGCCGTTCCAGCAGCATCGACAGCGCGGTGACGTAGAGCTCGAGCCGGTTGCGCGGGAGGAAGGACGCACGGTCGAGGTTCAAGGCGCACAACATGGCGCACAGCAGCGGCGTCGTCGCGAGCGTCCTCAGATGAGGACTGCCGTCGAGCCGTCCGAGCAGGACACCCTCATACCTCGGCAGGTCCTCTTCGGGACAGGGCAGGCTTCCCGCGTCGCGGACGGCTTTGTGCCAGTGGCGGATCAGCGCGCGCACGCCCGCCTGGCTCATGTGCTCGATCCAGGCGGAGCGGAACCCTTCCGCGTTCAGCCACGTCTCGGTCGCTCCCGCCGGACGGGAGGTGAGGACCAACCGGATGTCGGGAAACGCCGACAGTAGCCGGCCGAGCCAGGCTCTGACCTCGCCACGTTCCTCGACGGGAAGCTCGTCAACGCCGTCAACGAGAACCAACGCGCGGCCGGAGACGAGCTGGCGGTGGACGTAGGCAGAGGGCATCAGGGCGGTCAACGGCTGGGCTGTCCCGTCGAGGAAACCTTCCGGAGGGGGAAGGTCCCGGCCCGAGTAGCTGCGCAGCTTGATCAGAAAGGGAACGCAGCCGTTGAGGCCGGCCAACTCGTCGCGGAACGTTCCTCGGGCGGCGTTCACCGCGAGCCAGCGCACTAGCGTGGATTTGCCCGAGCCGGCCTCGCCGCGGATCAGGATCCGGCTCGACGCAGCCAACGCGCGTTCCACGCGGACGGAGCTGTCTTGGCTCCACGCCGCGTCGGTCCGCCACGTGAGCATTTCGTGAGCCTCCGCCCGGGTGCCGGTTTTGCGGTTTCGGACCGTCAAGCTGACGTACGCCACGCTCAGCGTGGTCCGCGGGCGGTATCGGCGGGTGTCGACTCCGAACAGCTCGATGTCATCCAGGGTCTCGCTGATCTGACGCAGGTACCGGGAGCGGAATGCTGCGTCCGACGCCGTGCCGGTAGGTGCCATCAGGGTCGGCGCCGGCAGCCTGGTGAGAACTCGTTCGAGCTGTTCGGACAAGCCGGAGACTCGACCGAGCAGTTCCGCGCCGGCCCTGGCCGCGAACGGCGTCAGCTGCACGACGAGACGGACAAAGTAGTCGCAGGACTCGTCAAGGACAAGGTGATAGAACCACATCGCGGCTTCGCTGAGTCCAGCTCGTTCCGGCGCGTCCGGCAGGGCGGCGCGCAGCCGGCGGGCGAGTTTGGCAGCGTCGACGTCGACCTCGAACAGATCGGCGTCGGAGAGGTTCGCTCGTTCGAAAGCGGACGCGACTTCCGCCAGTGCGGAGATCCGTTCGTTGTCGCTAAGTTCCGGGACCTCCCGGCGGCACAGGTACTCGATGCGCTCGGACACGACGTCAACCAGAGCCTCGAGTTCACGGTCAAAGCGCCTGCGTGGAAAGCCGGCACCCAAGCGAGCCTGCACCAGTTCCGCGAGCGAACTATCCCGCTCAAGAGCGCCCCTGCGCTGGGTCAGCCACGACTTGACCGCGGAACTCACCACTGCCGTGCCCACCCGTAGCACCACCGGCTCCATGCGGCTTGAGTCGTCGCAGAACTACTGAACGTTACGCGTGAAAGAGCGGGCGACGGGACCGACGTGGGCCTTCGTGTCCCACCCTCACCCCACGAACGCGGCTGCGACTGGCCTGCCTGATCGTCGAGCAGGGCTGGACCTGCGCCGCAGCGGCGAAGATGTTCATGGTCCCCGCCAAGACCGCCGCGAAATGGGCCCAGCGCTACCGCGCTGAAGGCGTGGCTGGGACGGCCGATCGCAGCAGCCGCCCGCACCGCAGCCCGGCCAAGACCGCGCCCGCGCTGGTGCGGGCGATCGTGCGGCTGCGGTGGCGTCATCGGCTGGGCTCGGTCCAGATCGGCGGCCGGCTCGGCCGGCCCGCGTCCACGGTGCACGCGGTGCTGGTGCGTTGCCGGATCAACCGCTTGTCCCGGCTCGACCGGGTCACCGGCGAACCCTTGCGCCGCTAAGAACACGACCGCCCCGGCTCGCTGATCCATGTCGATGTCACCAAGTTCGGCAACATCCCCGACGGCGGCGGCTGTCGCTATGTTGGCAAACAGTAAGGCGAGATCAACAAACGCGCCACCCCGGGCCTGCCTCACGGCGCGGATTACAAGCCCCGCACCGGCACCGCGTTCGTGCACGCCGTCATCGATGATCACTCCCGCGTCGCCTACGCCGAAATCCACCCCGACGAAACCGCCGCCACCGGCACCGCCGTCCTGCGCCGGTCCGTGGCCTGGTTCGCCGACCTCGGCGTCACCGGCGAACGCGTGTTGTCCGACAACCGCTCGGCCTACCGCTCCCACGCCTGGCGTGACACCTGCACCGAACTCGGCATCGCCCCAACCAACCGTCGCGATCGTGCTGCCGTAAGACGCCTTACTCGAATGGACAGGTTGAGCGCGCAAGGTCAGAGCGGGTCTGCGCCGCTCAGGTCTGGAAGGTCGGCGAGCGCCGACCGATAGGCGTCGACTGCCGCCGTTGCCAAGGCGGCGTCGACGGAGAGCTGAACACGGGCCTCGGCGAGGTGACGGATGGGGTTCTGTGCGTCGCTGGCCGTGGTGGACAGCCGCTTGACGACCTTCGCGCCTTCTTCACGGAACGATTTCAGCACGACGGCGGCGTAGTAGAGGTACGCCTGAAATCGCTCGCGCACTGCCCACAGTTCCGGCGGCCAGCCGGCAGGTGTGATGTCGTGTTTGGGTGCGTTGTCGCGGTGCCTGATCAGGGAATTGTGATTGAGCGGGACGCCGGCGGTCTGCGCGAACCACTGCCGAAGTGCCCCCAGCAGGGGGTCCGCACCGCTGTCGACCTGAAGGATCTGGCCGTAGGCTACGACGTCGAGGTCCTGTCGTACAAGTTCGGCCGCCAGCGCGCTCAAGTCGTCTATACCTTTATCCTCCCGGATGTCATAGAGCTGCCACACGGTCCGGTTCAGATCGCGGGGCAGCCCGCCGGACAGCGCGTGGCACAGCCACACGTACGGTTCGGGCAGGGGCAACACACGCTGCACCAACAGGCGCCTGGTCTGCGCGAGTGACAACCTGGTCACCTGGATCACGGTGTCGAACGCCGAGTCAAACGCGGTACGCACGGCCAGCATCCGCCGGGAGAACGACGCCAGCGCCTCCTCCGACACCGTCGCCCTCATCAGCCTTCAGCGGCGGGTGCTATCACCATTTCGGCCCACTAGGTTCGATGTGCAGGCCAGCGGCTTTCGGTGCGAGCAGGGGTTCGCGGGCGCGCGGTGTTCCGCCCTGGCTCAATACGCGGCTGCGTCGGACTCGTCGGGTGGGTTGGCGCTCCAGGTTTTTCCGGCGCCGCGGGCGGCTGCGGCGCGCGCGAGCACGCGACCGACGCCGCGGCGTCGGGACTCGACGCGCAGACCGAGCAGCATGCCGCGCCGGTTGACCGGGCACAGCGACAGGTCGACGTGGCCGTAGATCGCGGCGCCCCCACCGCAACTGGATCGTCCCCGTTCCGGCACGGACGGGCGGCGGGACGACGACCAGCGCCCAACGGCCACCGTGCGCCGGTTGGCTGGGACCGCACTCCGGGGACGAGAACTCCTACAGCAAAGACTCGGTGTCGAACGCGCTCAAGAAGGCCGTGTGCGCCCAACAGGTCACCCTTGCCGCAGCCCAAGCGGCGATGCTGAACGATTGGACCACGGCGAAGGCCGTACTCGGCATCGGCTGACCCGGACCCGGGGCGTCCCGGCCTCAGCGGAGAGACAGAGCTTGGCCCCGCCGGCTCGCCTCGGATGCGGGTGCTACCGGTACTACGCTGGCGCCGAGGCCGCCTCCGGACCCGCTGCGTGTGGAGCCTGAGGTTGCAACCAGCGATGACGAGGGGGAAGGGCTCGAGCCGGTGGCATGCTCCAGAAGCTTGCTACCCCGACTTCGAGATGCGGCGGGCGACGCCGTTCAAAAGTAAAAATGTCCTTTGTCGGCGGCGAGGGAGCTGGCTCCCTCGCCGCCGACGGGACGACAGCGGTGATCTCTCCCCAGTGATCTGCCGCTCATCTTGGTCAAGCGGCGGCGGTCTTCTTCCGCGAGGAACGCTTCCGAGGCGCCGGAGCCTCCGGTTCGGCAACCTGGGCCCGCTCGTAGGCCGACACCACCTCGGAGGACAGACGTCCTCGTTCGGAGATCTCGTATCCGTTCGCGCCGGCCCAGGCGCGGATTTGCTGGTTACGCTCGCGGTCAGAAGAGGCAGCCGTCGACTGGCCCGTGGCGACGCGGACCTTGCGGCCGCCGATGCGGCGACCGGCGCCGACGTAGCGGGCCAGTTCATCGCGCAGCGCGGCGGCGTTCTCATTCGAGAGGTCGATCTCGTAGGTCACGCCGTCCAGGCCGAACTGCACGGTCTGCGCGGCGGCGCTGCCGTCGATGTCGTCGAGGATCTCGACGAGGACCTTCTGGGCCATTGATGCTCCTTCGGAGGCGATGTGTTCAGGAACACCTGCGGTTGCAAGTTGCACATTGTGCGATGTTCCGTGAACCAGTCTATCCATACTGCCGCGGGAAAGAAGAAAACACCCGCACGCTTAGTTGCAGAAATCGGCTTTGAGCTCCCCCGGACTGAAGATGCTAACTGATCGTGACGAAAAACGGTCGGGCCTCGTCAGCTGTCCTCGCCGGACCAACGGCATGAGTCGAGCCTCGTACGGCTGCGATCGGCGCGCCTTCGGCTGCTTGCTCTGCCGATTCGGTAGGACGATCCACTTCAGGTGCTTTCGGGTACCTTGCGTGGCAGTAGCGTTGACCCTGGTGCACGGCGCGGTCGGCCGTGATCTCGTCGCGTTGACGTGGTGTGTACCCCGCACCTTGCTCGGTGAGCCGTACTGCATACCGGTGGAAGCGATATGAGGCCGTTCGGCGTAGCCATCGACGTCACCACGGAACTCTGGATGGGTTCTTGCCCGGCGCTCGTTTGCAGGTCGGTGAATGTTGCCGCAATCCTGGACGCTGAGTGTCGAAAGTGCGGGTCAGTGCGTCAGTTCTACCTGAGCAGATCCGGCGACAGCCGGTGGCCGTCGGCGTCGACCTGCCACTGGGGGACGTGAAGTTCGAGGCGGCCATGTTGGCCGCCCACACCAGCGCGGCGAGTTCGTCGGGCAGGGCATACTCGATCTCGCCGTCGCCGCGGCCGGAGCGACTTCCGGTGCTGCACATTCGCACCGTGGGCAGCCAGTCGGGGCGCTGTTGGGGACGTTCTTCTCGAAGAACTGTTGCCCGCCGGCACCGTCGAGGAACCGGATGAACGTCACCGGCCGCCCTGCCAGGTGCGGCAGCAAGACATCAGCGATGCTGAAGTAGTAGTTGATCGGAGACCGGTGTCGGCCTGCTACTGGTTGGCAGCGGAACGCTCAGGCGGTAGCGGATGACCTGACGAAAGGACAGTGCGTGGGGTTGCGCCTGCAGCCTGACAGGCCCGTACGTACTTTACGTTTAGCAGCAATGGCCTCGCGTCGACTCGGACAGATAGATGCCCTGAACACCCTCGGGTACGTCTCACAGTCCTTGGGGCAGCACGCTGAGGCGCGTGAGCACTTCCTGCAGGCCATCAACTTGTGCCGGAAAGCGGACCACAGCTACGCCGAGGCGACGAACCTCATCTACCTGGGTGACGCCTACGCTGCACTTGGGCAGCCCGACGAGGCGCGCAAGATCTGGCAGGCGGCAGTCGACTTGCTGCGTTCCCAAGCTCGCACGGCCGAAAGTGCCCAGGTGGATACCCGATTAGCGCAAGAGCCGCCTCGAGCCAATGCCGATCGCTGACGGCGTGATGTCTCCAGTCGGCCACGCGAGGGGCGCCACTTGGCGCCCAGCCTTCGGCGCCGAGGGCGAGATTGCCCCGTTTGCCAGCGGGGCAGTTGTCGCTAGTGCCTGTCGCTATCCAGAGAACCCGACGATCCAGTTCGGCAGCCCTGTTCGCCTCGATTTTGAACCGGAGCCCCGCTTCGTCATGAGTCGCTGTGATTGGTATCTCGTCGCTTCTCGTAACTGTAGACGCCTCGATGAACGCTGACGTACCCCGTGCATGTCATTACTTCGATTCAGTGTGGAAGCGTACGGGTAAAGCTCTACTGGTGGTTCGTGAATTATTTTTGCCACTCATGGGTCGAACGGCTAAAGTCAATCTAACTGGTCAGGATCAGGTTCTTGAACTGCGGAAGTGGGATGTGGGCAACCCGCTTGGGGGGTGACGAATGATTTCATCTTCTTGAAAATCTACTGCCGTATGGTTGAAGTTTCACGTAAAGCTTTCCGGGGGACTCTAAGTTCGGTATGATCGAGCGGATAGACCGAGGCGGCGGCCGGTGGTGTCGACACAGGCCGCCGCGCACGGCTGTTCAACGAGGGCTACCGGCGAACCAGCTTCTCAACCATCCGGAGCCCGATCGCGACGAGCCTGGCAGCCTTGGCTGCCAGGCCGTTGCTGTCCTCGAGGTAACTCATCGAAGCCGCTACCTCCAAGAACAGTGCGAGACCATCGAGCAGCCCCGCAAGTCGCGTCCAGATATGCCAGTGGTCCTCGTTAGCGTTCGAGCCGGTCATGACCGTCTCCTCACCCGGCGACGGTGGCCTCGCGGCGCGAGGCCGTCGACCCCGCGCCGGATCCGATCATGCGCAGGGGCGACTCCGAGCCGCGTGAAACGATCACTAAGACTCGAACGCTGAACGAAGAATACAGGACTCAACGTCCGCTGACTATCATCAAGCGGACGGAGCGAAAAAGGGCAGACTTCCCGAGTCTGACCACTGCATCGCTGTCGTGCGACGCTGCGTCATCGTAAGCACCACGCTGGGGATCAGTCCAGATTTCAACCACCAATCACCCGTTAGCAGCAGTGACCGTGATGTTCCCGCGACCATTCTTGTTCCGCTTCGAAGAATTCTTCATACATGAAGGTACTGCGTTGGCTGGACTGCCGCATCTACCTGGATTTTTGCTCGTTCAAGGTAATCATCCGGGCCAAGCGCCACCTCCGTCGCTGGTCGTCGACGTCGTCGACCGGACGTCAATGCTGCCGTCGCAACCGACCCGCAAGTCTGTCCGCTCCGCTGATCACCGAGGGTGATCTGGTCGGTGGCTGCCCGTGCAGCCGAGAGCCACGGCGCAGCCGGAGATGAATGCCGCTGGCGCAAGGACCACGACACCTTCAAGATCGAAGTCGGGTGCCTCCTCGCCCGCAACGACCGCACCGCCGCCCGCTGGCCGGCAAGCCGCGCGCCCGGACCCTGGACCGGCTGAAGGTGCAGGTGCAGGAGCTCATCGACCTCGTCATCGAGCTGATGGTGCCCGCTCGCAGCAAGCGCGAGCTGCAGCGTGCCGACGTCGCGACGTCCGCGGTGATCCGGCAGGCTCGCCGCGAGCCGCACTAAAGCACGAGTTCTACGTCGACAGCGCCGACAGGCCGGTGTCGGGCGACGCGTTCGCGCTGGAGCGGATGATGCTCAACCTGCGCGACAACGCGATCAAGGCCGCACCCTAGGTGTCAATGTGCGCGGTTCGCCCCGCTCCGGCCGGATCTCCGTCGGAGAGCGGGGCCCAGCGATTGCGCCGGAGCATCAGGAGACGGCGTTCCATCGCGCTGGGGTGAACGTCGTCGAGGTTTGCGGTCGAGCCTGCGCCGCGGGCTACCCGCGGCTGACCGCGCTTCACTAGCTGCTATCAGCGCGAGAGCTGAGATCGCAATCGCATGCGATTGTGAGCCGAGGGCCAGCATCAGGCGGTTGCAAGGACATCGCCAACGTCGCGGTGCGATGATCGTAAACAACTCGAAGCTGCAAGACGCGAAGGGTTTTTGCTGGCTCGCCGCTGAGTGAGAGCGACTCAACGAGACGGCCAAAGGGCGATTTACTGGGCGCTGCGGCGGCGTCGAGGTCGTCGAGCCATGTTTTGACTGCTCGGTACACCTGATCTTCCCTAACCGAGATCGAGTAGGGATGCGTCGGTAGATTGGTGGACCCTCGCTGTATGCAGCGGTAGTAGTGGTGCGGGCCTGTTGTTGAGCTGACCATCTTTCGATCGCAGGCGGCGCATCGGATGAGTCCTTGGAAGAGGTACTCGTGGCGTGTGCGGCGCCCGTGGCGGTCAACCTTGCTTCGTCCGGTGAGGGCCTTTGCCCGCCGGAGGAGCTGGACCTGGGTGAACTGCTGGACTGTGATGATCGGTGCGTGTGCTGGCATGCGGGAGCGGACCACTCGGTCGGGTGGTGCTCGCCGGAAGCGGACGATGTGGCCGGCTGATACGTCATCGGGGTCGAGGAGGACTTCTGTTTTGGTCCAACGACCGAAGACGGCATAGCCGGTGTATCGGGGGTTTTCGAGGATCGAGCGGATGGTGCTGCCGAGCCAGCCGTCGCCGCGGCGGTGCGGGTTTTGTTCGGGGTGGCGTGCGGAGGGGCAGGGGATGTGGTCGTGGTTGAGTCCGATGGCGATGGCGTGGTCGCCGAGGCCGCGTAGGTACTCGGCGAAGATGCGGCGCACGACGTCGGCTGCTTCGTCGTCGATGTGGAGAATGCGGAGTTGGAGGCCGTCGGCTGCTTTGCGAGGGTGGGGGTGTGGTCCGCCGTCGACGACGACGTAGCCGTAAGGTGCGCGTCCTCCTTCGTGGCGGCCTTCGCTGATGACTTGGGCGTCCATGGAGGCGCGGACGCGGGCTTGGACGTGTTGGCGTTCGGATTCGCTGATTCCGCCGAGGAGGCTCATCAGCATGGTGTGGGAGGGGTTGCGGGGCTGGTAGCAGCCGCCGAGTTCAGGAACCCACAACTGGACGTTGTAGGCGGCCAAGCGAGGTGCAGTGAGGGAGAATTGGTTGCCGAACCAGCACCGGGTGCCTTCGCCGACGACGACCGCCGTCCACCGGCGCGTCGTGGCCCTGAGCTCGTCCAGGAGGCGACCGGCCTCCGGACGGCGGTGCCAGGGGACCGAGCGGGACTGGTCGATGTCGAAGTACTCCTCGACGACCTGGCCGCCGAGCGGCTCCACAAACCGGCACGCGTTGCGCAACTGCCAGCTACGAGATGTGGCTGGGTCTTGTTGGTCCTCGGTCGAGCACCTGCCGTAGAAGGCGAACGATTGCGCGTTCGTCTCGGTAGTTGAGGCTGGCGCGCTTCCCCATAGGGCGTCGAGCTCAGCCCAGGGATCAGCCGGGGCGTCCACGACGTCGCCTTCGGACTTGAGCAGCTATGACTTTGCCAGCCATAGTCATCAGGGTCGGTGATGCGAGATCTGCTGGCCAGGGAGGTACCTCGTTCGAGGCGGTAAGCGGTCGAGCGGCCACGTTTTCTGTCAATGTCAGCGCTGAGTTCAACTCTGTTTGCCGATAGCCGCCGGCACGTGGAAGCGCTGGATCAGAGGCCGGAGCGACGCGGGATGCGTGACGTCGTGGTTGATGTGCTGGGCAAGCCGTTTGATCTGTCCGAGGATCTCGTTGGTACTCACGGTGAGGTCGAGGTGTCGTACGTGGATTCTGGTGGCGGCGCGGGGCAGGTTGTGGATGCTCCCGGTCGGTGGGCCGTCGGCGTAGATGAGGGTTGCGTCGGGTAGTCCGGTGGCGGTGGCGTAGGCGAGGGTTTGGTAGAGGTGCTGGGCGTCTCCGGTGCCGGTGTCCATGCGGTATTTGAGTTCGCCGACGAACCGGCACCGGCCGTTGACCCACAGGCTTAGGTCGGGCTGTACGTTCAGTTTCCGCTGGTCGTCCAGGTGCAGCGCTGGGGCGTGCTTGCCGGCGGGGAAGTCGTGTTCGGTGAGGCCGAGGGCGCGTCGGGTGGCGGTGCGGACGAACTTCTCGAAGACGTCGTGCATCGTGACCACGAGACCGGGAGCCGCTACTGGGCCGGTGCCGAGGTCGGCCTCTGTTTCGGTGAGGATGAGCTGGGCGAGTTCGACGGCTGGCCGGTAGTGCTCGTTGAGCCGGGTCCAGCGCACTTCAGGTAGGTGGTTGTGACGCAGTGGGGGAGCGGTGATGCCTTCGAAGAGGCGTCGCAAGCGCGCCAGGGAACGCTGAGTCCTGGTGCTGTGCGTCTGGACCTCGGTCAGCTTCTCGATGGCTGCGGCCAGGAGCTGGTTTTCGAGGATGTCTTCGTCATGGGACTGGTAGGACACCGCGAGCGGCAGGTCTCGGCCGGGGGAGCGGCGTAGTTGCTGTGTGAAGTCGATGCGGCCGCGGACGGTGTGGAGCCGGTCGTGGCGATCGCGGTAGCCGCGCAGGACACCGGTTCGGGTGGCGCGGTCACACAGGTGGGTGAAGAGGGCGGCGACGGCTTCGGTCAGGGTGTCCTTCTCGTCGAGGACGGCGTCGTCGGTCCATGCGGGGTCGACGGCGTGGGCGATGAGGAATAAGACCCGGGAGACCGGCAGCTTCGGTGCCACGACGATCGAGGTGCCGTCGACCAGGACGGTGCCGACCCGGTCGGCGGCACGCACGTCATAGAGGCCGTCGCCGGTGTTCGAGCGGGTGACGGCGCAGTGGAACCTCTCCCTGAGGGCGTTGACTTCGGTCTGGGTGAGGGGATGGTTCTTGACCTGCTTGTATTCACGGAAGCTGAGTGTCTTCATCGGGGCTGCCGGTCACCTCCGCCCGCAACTGGGCTAAGGACAGTTCGGCGAGTTCGCCTTCGCGTCCGTGGAAGTGGTCGCGCAGGGTGGGCAGCACCGCATGGTCCCAGACCAGGTCGAGCCAGTTGTCGTCGATGGCGGTGGGGCGGAAGAAGTGGCTCGGGCCGATCGCGGCGTCCGGGTCGTTGATCTTCTCGTTGGCTTTGGCTACGGCGTCGGCGAGCCACTCGAAGCCCGGCTGTCGCTTGTTGAGGTATTTGCGGAGCACGCCGGCGACCGGGTCGGTGTGCGGGGTGAAGTCGACGAAGTAGAAGCGCCGGCGCAGTGCGCTGTCGAGCAGGGCGATCGAGCGGTCGGCGGTGTTCATCGTCGCGATCAGGGACAGGTTCGGCGGCAGTTGCGCCGGCTGGTGCCGGTAGAGCAGTTGAACCGACTCGTTGCGGTATTCGAGGAGGAAGTAGAGCTCTCCGAAGACCTGGGCGACGTTTGCCCGGTTCAGCTCATCGATGACGAGCACGTACTGGTTGTCCGGGTGCGCGGCGGCCTCTTCCGCGATGCGCAGCATCGGTCCTTTGGCGAGGTCGAACCCGCTGCCGTCCTGCCGCGGCCGGTAGCCGTCGACGAAGTCTTCGTAGGAGTAGGTCGGGTGGAACTGCACCAGTCGCACCCGGTCAGCGGACTTCGCGATCCACTCCGCCAGCTTCCGGGCGATGTAGGTCTTGCCGGTCCCGGGCGAGCCTTGGAAGATCACCTGCTTCTTCTCGTCGAGCAGCTGGATCACTCGCTCGAGGAACGGCTCGTCCAGATAGAGCTCGTCGGCGAGGTCGCTGAGTGACCGGTCGTCGGCCTCGGGTGTGGCAGGGCTGGCCGTCGTGTCGTTGGGAATCTCTGTTGCCGGCTGGACGGGCAGTGCTCCGCTGCCGCGGCGCCACCCGCGGAGGGCGTCGGCTTCAGCCTCGGTCCACTCAGCCGGCGGATCGTAGGTCATGAGTGCCCACAGCAGCGACTGCGCGTCGAGGCGATCGGCCAGAGGCTTGCCGTGCCGGCGGAAGGCGTCGATGACCTGGTCGAGGAAGACCAGAAAGACCTCGTAGCGTTCGCCCTCGGTCGCGGACGGCTCCGGCTTGGTGTGGCCGGTCAGCCGGTAGGCGAGTTCGACGGGGGTTGCCCGCCAGGGCGGGTGGGCGACCACGTCGACGGCGCCGAGCAGCACGGAGGCGAGACTGAGCCGAGCTCCGCTGCCGGACACGGCTGTGGTCGGCAGCCGAGCGAGGAACCGGTCGATCGAGGCCGGCCCCGCATCGGTCCAGAGTTCACCGAGCGCCTGCCAGGCGTCCTCGGCTTCCTCGAGCCACGTGAAGAAGCTGTCGAGGACACGCCAGTCGACGAGATTCGACCGGCGCAGGACCTGCAGGTCGGCGTCGAGCCCGGACTTCCGGGCGGCGCTGAGCGCGGCCGCGCCGTCGAGCTTGTACTGCCGCTCGTCTGCCGCGAGATCGGCGGACTCCCGGATTCGTTCACCCCATTGGACCAGCGCGTCCCAGCGGCTGTTCTGTTTGCTCCAGTCCCACACGTACGGCGCCCGGTAGAAGTTGACGAACTCGTCCGATTCCCAGCGACCGTTCGGCGTCAGATTGTTCGCCACGGACGCGATCTGGAACGACGGGTGCTCATCGCCTTTGGCGGCGAGTTCGGGCCAGGTCTTGAGGATCTGCTGACGGTGGTCACGGCTGACGACCGGAGCGAACACGTCAGGGAACAGCAGGTGCTCGAGTGAAAACCGCTGGATCGCTGCTCCGTTGTCCTGCAGCCCGTCCAGCAGCTCGACGAAGGCATGTGGCTCGGTCAACGTGTGACGCCGGTCGGTATCGGGGAGCCGCTTGAGCGCCGCAACCGTCTGGATCAGGTACGCATACTGCCGCCATCGGTAGTTGTTGTAGCCCTGACCTGGGTTGATCAGCCCGGAATCCAGAGCCTGGGCCAGCTGGCCAGGAACTTCATGATGGCCGTCGGCGAACCCGAGCACGGCCCGTACCTGTTGCAGCTTCTTCGCTCCGCCGATCGTGCTGCTGCGGGCGATCAACAGGTGCACGTACAGCAGCTCAGCTGCCAGTTGCACTGCGCCTGGGGGCGCGGCCGCCAGCTGAGCGCGCAGCTTGCCGAGAAAGGTCCCTTCCCCGAGGTCCGGCTGCTGCACGAAGTCCCTGACCAGGACTTCGACGTTCTCCAGCGTGGAGACCCGGCTGTCGTCAAACAGTCCCAGATCGTCGAGGAGACAGCGGTTTCGCCACAGCGCGGCCGCCGCGTAGACCGGTTTGGTCGAGGGGTACGGGATCCGTGTGCAGGTCATGGGTGCATGACATCAGATCACGCTCGGCTGCGACACACTGGTGGCGTCACCCCCCCTGTTTCGTATAACGACATACACGGTGTGGGTGCGACGAGCGGGATCAAAGCAGTTCGCCAACCTGAAGGTCTTTTGCGCCGGTGTAGCGGTTCACATGCTCTACGGAGATACCTTCATTGTCGTCCAGAAGCTCGGGTGGTTACACAAGCCTTGGGACATGAACAGGTTCCGGTTGGCGATCTCGTCGTGCTGCCCGATTCCGCGACGCGCAAATCCGGGCGGATCCTCGCCACCAAGGGCGGTAGCCGGAACATGACCACCGAAGTCGGCAAGTGCGCGCGGGTTTATGCTGGCGCAGCGGAGGAACGCGTTCCGCAGATACCGGATCGCAGAGCGCTTCAACCTCGACTTCGGCCAGGGAACGAACGGCGTCGTCGTGAACGGCGCAGGGGAGTGATCGGCTTCAGCCTCGACGACGCGCCGGCGGCGGACTGCGCGTCTGGGCACATGGTCACGTTACTCCATGGTGTCGGGATTCCCTGGAACGCGCCGAGCAACACGGAGACCGGATGCTGACCGGCACACTGTAACGAATGTCGATCGTCCGCGCGACTGGTAACTGAGCGGAGGAGAGACTGCATGGCGGGGATCCACGAGATCTACACTAGGGAGATCCACAAGAAGCTGGGTTTCCTAGCGTGCTGGTTCCCGAACACCCTGATCAGCGTCGGGGACGTCGGCACCCTGCGTGGACACCGGTTCGACCGGGTGACCAGTCTCGACGACCTGAAAATTCCCTATGAGATGCGCGAGTTGAGCGTCGCCGCGGACCTCAACTACCAGTCCGCCGGCAAGGTGCGGGTTAGCGCGGGCGCGACCGCGACCGCGCCGGGGGCAGGATCTGGCAAGTTGTCGGTCGCCTTTGACGACGCCGGTGCGACGCTGCTGCAAGCCTCCGGCTGTGCGTGGCGAGAGCTGGCCAATCTGCCGGCGCTGGAACGCGAACTTCAAGTGCTGCGCTTGGCGAAGGTGTGGCGGCGCGAATGGGTGCTGGTGCACAAGGTGCTCCACACCGGCCCGGCGGCGATCCTGGTTTCGGCAACCGCCGGCGCCACAGTGGACCTCGAGGTCTCCGCGGACGTGCTGGCCGGGCCGCTGCCGGTGGCCAACGCGTCGACAGCCCTCGCGGCGGCCAACCCACACGGGCTGGCCGCGCGCGTTGCGGTCGAGTCGGGTGCCACACCGTTCTTCGGCGCAATCGCGTTCCAGAAGTCGCTCGTCGGTCCGAGCCGGTTCGCTTGGCGCTCCAGCGAACCGGGCGTGGTCGGCTTGCCCGGGAGTGCCCCGGCTTCGGCACTCGCCGAAGTCGACTGGGAGCATGCTGTTGACGACGGCTGAGACGGCGGCCGCATCGCGGCCGCTGACGCTCGCGGCACAGCGCCTGGTCGACGCGGTCAACGGATTGCCGATCCGCCTGCCCGAGCGCGAACGGCTCGAATCGGCGCTGGATCTGCTCGCGAGCACCGAGTGGACTCGAGTGCGGGTCCGACTGAGCGCCGAGCAGTTCGCATCGCTGCTGGCGCCCGGTTTGACCTTCCGAAAGCATGCTTTCGGGCACGTCCTGGACGTTGCCGAGACGCTGGCCGCGGTTTACGGGTTCGAGTTCGTGGACGTCGCGCACATCGCCGTCGCGCTTTCCTTGACCATGCGGGCGCCGGTCGGCTCCGGGGTGCCGCAGGTGGTCGCCGAAGCCTTCGGGCTGGGGACGCTGGACCGGCTTGACGACGTGCTGAAGGAGCACAGCGTCCGCCGGGAGGCCGCGGAGTCGCCGCGGCCCGACGAGCCGGTTCGGCTTGGCTTTACCCTGAACGGCCAGCGGTGGCAGCGCGCGTTCACCGGTTGCTACATGGCCGGCGTGCTGGCGGCGGTCGTCCTGCTCGTCGTCCACGGCGTGCGGTCCGGTTCGGTCGCGGCGTGGGTGCTCGCCGCCGCCACGATGGTTTCCGCTCGCGATTCCCGGGAGACCACCACCCAGTCGGAGCGGATCGGTTGGGCTAGGTTGCCGCTGCACTGGCCGGTGCAGCCCGTGCTGGCGGTTCTCGCCGTCGCGATGGGGGACCCCTTCGCCGCGGTGGTCGTGATCGCGCAGTTCGTGGTGCTGGATGCGATCGCGGCAGCGGGGGAGGCGGTCGTCGCGCACTACGACATGTTCGACGGCCCCGGCTTCGAGGACGTGCCGGCGTACGTGTGCTGGCTGGCGGCGGTCCCGGACTCCTACATCACCGCCCGGCGCGCCGCGTCGTTCGGCTGCGTCCTGGTCGCGGCGGGCCTGCCCACGCTGCTGAGCACCTGGCAGCAGGGATTCACCGCGGCTCTGTACGCCGCCGCCGCCATTCTGGTCGCCCGCCGGCTGTCCGGAGCGGCCGTCGTGCTGGTGGCAACCGTCGTCGTCGCCGGCGGGTTCACTTGGTTCGCGCTGGCTGTTCCGGTGACCGGGCTGGTGGCGAGAGCGCTGATTGCCTGGCGCTGTCGGCCGCCGGGGGCGCCGGTGCCGATCCCGCAACGCAGGGTATCCGGCTTGCGGCCGCCGAGGGGGCGGGACGCCCGCCGCTTCCGCCGTGCGCGGAAGCTCGTCCGCCGAGGCCTGCCCGCCGCAGCCGCGACATTGCTGGCCGAACCACCGGCGCACCATCCCTTGCTCACCGCGCTGCACGCCTGGGCACTGGTGCAGAGCGGGCGGTTCGGCCGAGCCGCCGAGCTCGCCGACACCTTGCCCGGGCCAATCGCGCCGGTTCGTGCGCTGATCGTCGCACACGCCCGGCTCGAGCTGTCCCAGCCGGATCTAGCCTTGCGCAGCCTCGATACCGCCACAGGGCTCGTCGGCAGGGGAACAGTCCGCCGGAGGCTGCGGAAGGAGCTTGAGCTCGCCCGGTGGCGGGCGCGAATCGCGCTGGGGGAGCAGGGGTTGTCGGTGGCGCTGGGCCGCGGCGTGCCGCGCACGCCACGCCGTTCCCAGCTGCTCGACGCGATGGTCGTCATCCGGCTGGCCGCCCAGAGCGATCCGGCCTATCCGCCGGTGGCGGTCAAGCTGATCGCGGGATGTGCCTTGAGGCTCCAGCGCTGGGCCCGCGATGGGCGTGAAGCGCGGATGTTCACCTTGCTGGAGTCCGAACGAGCCCTAGACTTGGAAAGCCTTCGCGCGAGCGCGGTGATCATCGTCGCGTCGATCGAGGACGGCAAAGACACCGTCGACATCGCGGATGAGCTGGACAGCGAAACCGGCTTGGCCGAGTTCCTACTCCGCGCCGACCGGCCGCTGGAAGGGGCGCAGGCGCTGAACCAGCTAGCGGACCACTTGGAGAACACGCCGAACCAGCTCTCGGCGCTGGACGCGAGAATTGAGGCCGCCGCGTCGCTGTACTGGAACCGCCACCAGCTTGACGACCTGCCTACCCGGCGGCTGTGGTGGACCGAAGCAGCCGCGACGATGGATGCCGCGATGCGCCAGGCGGTCGCCGGCGCCGACTGGGCAACCCTGGCCGAACTCATCGAGACTGCGCGGTTGCAGCTGGCCCCGCGCCAGGCGGAGGACCTCACCGATCTCTCGCGTGCCCCGTTCATCCGGGTGCGCGGAGTATCCCGCTTGTCCAAAGCGGTTTGGTATCGGCCCGGGGATCGGCCACCGAGCTACGACCTCGAGCGACTGGCCGACACTGTGCTCGGGCCGGACACGTGGTGGTGGAGCACCTGGTCGGCCGACACCCGGCTGTACTGGGCGCTTGTCCCGCCCGACGGTGCCGTCAGTGGCGGTGTGTTGGACGTCGGCCCCGGTACGGATCTCGGGATGGCACTGGCCGATCTGACCGCGGCCGCTCCGGCACCGTGGCCCGGCGAATCCGTCGGAGACGAGCGCTTCGGGGACCGCATGGCCCGCAGCGTCCTGTTCGGACCGGTGCGTGACGAGAGCGATCTGGCGCGGCGCCTGGGCGGGCTGCTACCGGCCTCGTTGCGTGCCCATCTCGGCGGGCACGGCGATGCGGTGAACCTCGCGATCGCGCCAGCCCAGCTGCTGGCCGCCGTGCCCTGGGCTATCGTCGCCATTGGTGACGGGGATCGCCGCCTCGTGGAACGGTGCCGGCTGGCAGTCGCTCCACCGGCCGGCTTGATCGCGGCCTTGTCCGGACGTTCCCATCACAAAGGGCGGCATCCGGTGTCCTTGGCAGTGCTGAACCCGGGCGGAGCCTTCGGCGCAGCCCGGGACGATCTGGTCGCGGCTAGCGCTCTCCAGTACCGCCTGCCGACCGGAGTGCCGGTCGTCGGCCGCTCCGACTGCGTCGACCTCGCTGGATTCGGCGAGACTCTGCGCTCCCTGCCATCTCGGTCCAGCGTGGTGTTCGCGGGTCACACGAGCGCGGGCGACAGCACGCCGCTGAGCAGAGGCCTGCTGCTCCGCCCGGCGACGGCCGACGGTGAGCCGGTGGTGTTGTCGGCCGGTGCCTTGATCGACTCGGCTTCTCGTTACCCGGTGCCGGTTCAGGGGCTGATCCTGGCGTGTGACAGTGCCGACTTGGGACAGGCGGCTGACGGTGAATGGCTCGTGCTCGGCACGGCGCTGCTGTGGGCCGGCGCGCAGCGGTTGGTGGTGACCGGCTTCCCGGTCGTTGACAGCGATGTGCTCGACGTTCCGCTGCTCGACCACCTCGTGGCCGGGGACGACCTCGTCGACTCGCTGCGCGGGATCCAGCTGCGGCGCTTGGCGCACTGGCGGGCCACCGGAGACGAGGTGATGGCCCCGGCGATCTGGGCTGCCCACATCGCGATGGGCACCTTCTCGGCCCGCTCGCCGGTACCTGAGGCCGACGACCGAGGTGACCGGTACGTCGAGGAGTCCCTGATCGGGCTATTGGATAGTGCTGCCGAGCAGGCGGCTCGGCTGGGGAGGTACGAAGTCACACCAACCGACGTGCTGTTCGCCCTTGCCATCTACGGTTTCGCCGAAGACGCGAAGAAAGCACGTCGCCTGCTACTCGTGCCACTGGTGTATTCATGGTCCGCCGTTGCGCTGGCCTGGGCGGCGCTACGCCGGCGCGAACGTGCGGCCTTGTCTACGATCGCGTTGCGCACGGACACCATGCAGATCGTGCGCGACGCGGGCGCGGTGGCATCCGATGCGCGGCATAAGCTCCTTACACCCGATCACCTGCTGGCCGCCGCGCTGGCCGGCCGCGGTAAATCCGCGACACTCGCCCGCAAGCTGTTCGGCTGGGACGGTCGGCACCCGGAAGTGGTCAAGGAGATCATCAGCGAAACCCAACATGGTCTGCGTCGCTTCGGGCTTGCCTCGGTCAGGTACTTGGCCCCGCACGTGGTCCGGGCTGTCTATATTGCGAATAACTCCGAACCGCCTACAACGAAACAAGAGCAATCTCTTCTGCCCGGGTAGGTCGGCCATAGCGCTGCGCTTCAGGCGGCGTCGTGAGTGATATTCTGTTGCTGATCGGCCGCGACGGCTAGAAGCCCGAAACTGGCCGAGGGTATCATCGGTGGAACTGGGCAGGGAGTCCGGCGTATCGAGTTGGCCTGGATCAGCTACTAGTTCCGCATGTATTGAGGCCGTTCGCGTGGCCACTGACGCCGAATCTGCGACGAATCACGAGGATAACTCGCTTTCCGGTGGGGTAAATCGGTCACCGTGGTGGCCGAATACCGCACTCACGGTAAGCTACGTCGACGTCCTCGGGTCGGAGGCTGCGCCCTCGAAACCCCCCTGCCGGTGCGGCATTGGATTGTGAGTCGGCGATGATCTCCTTAATGACTTCGGGATGTCGGCCATCGTAACGGGTCGCCCACCGTGCCAGTCCTGGAGCGGCACCAGAGCCGGCGAGCATGGCGACCAACAGGTGCTTCGTCGTGACTAACCCGTGCCTTGCTTCGGCTGCGTAGGTCGTTGCCCTGCGCAGCAGGTCCCTCGTGGTGGGATGCAAACCGGCCTGTTTACCAGACGGCCCGTGGAGCTGCCACGCGCCGGGAAAAAAGGAGTTGGCGAGCCAGGAGACCGCTACCAGAGTGCGGCCACGGGTTCGGGGAAGCCATCCAGTGGCCTCGAGTGCCAGTTCGACCAGAACATCACTGGGCGCTACTTCGTTTCTATTTCGACGGAGAGCCGCCTCGGCCGCGGAATCCAGCAGCCATATTAGATCGAGGGCGAATTGCTGGTCGGCGCCCACGGTGATTTCCTTCAAGGGGATATTTGAGGTGAAGGCGCCCATGGCGATGTGGCCACCCCAGATAGCCGGGCTCACGTCAGCTGCGCCGGAAGCGCGCCATTGCGTCAGTTGCTCGAGCTGGATCGCGCGCAAGCCGTCCACGAGGTCGTCGCCGGAAAGCAGACAGCGGACCAGCGCCTCGTCAATGCCGGTCGTGTCGAGCACCGGGAAGCCGGTGACGATGAGCCTTCGAGCTCCGGCCCAGAGCAACGCCGTGCCCAGGACGAGCCACTCGCCGGCGGCGGCCTGGGCGAGGTCTGCGGTGTCGCAGGCGAGCACCAGACCCTGGCTCGGGATGGGGTAGCAGCCGGGGTGGTCGATCAAGTCGCGCGCCGAGAGCACCACAGCGTCCCTATGTCCGTCAGGCGGCCGCAACAGGAGCCCGCCCCCGAGCGGTTCATCGGCGCCGGGATGTGTGTGACCGGCGAAGAGGAAACTGCAGGCGGGAGGTAACGACCGAAGTAAGGCACCGACGGATTCGAGGGTGACGTCATTGCCACGCACGATCTTCGGCACTTTCGCAGGTAGTGCGTAAGCGAGCGCGCTGGCAGCCAGAAGATCGAGCGAGGGCGGTCCGAGCCGTCCGCCCGGGTTGAGGACCGCCAAGGACAGAGGGCGATGCCCGTCGTGCCAGGGACGTCCGGCCAAGGCGGCAAGAAGGCTGGCTGGCGGGGCAATGGCCAGGCGGCACCGTTCCAGCAACCTGAATTCACCGACACCAGTGCCGATGGTCGACCACGGTACGCCGGCAAGTACCCGATCGGGTGCGATCGCCAGATCGGTCAACGGGTTCCGGGCGAGATGCTCGCGGAGCGGGTGGGGAATCAGCGCAGCCAGCCTCATCGAGAGTTCGGCCTCCGCCGATGGCGGCCCCAGCAGAACACTGTCGGCCATTCGAGCCTCGAATCCCGGGCTGCCCACGGACTCTTTTGCCATCGGCGAAGGGGAAGCGCGGCGAAGGTCGGCGAGTGCCTGACCCAACGAGCTTGAGGGGCCGACGTCCATCACTCCGCCGTACACCTCCCCGTCCGGTGGGACGACCGACCAATACAGCTCGGTGCCGACGGCCCAGGTGCTCCACCACCACGTGCCGCGGCCGAGGACGATAGCTGCCAATCTTTCAAGGTCGTAGATGACCGGCCGCTCCTGCGGTGAATACCACACTGTCGTCGCCATGCGTGAGGTACCGCGCACGCGCACGAACGGGGCCTTCGTGCGATCGGCCAGGTCCTCGTCTTCACGTGGCGCAAGCTGCAGTCGGGCGGTTTCGATGAGTTCGGCGAGCGTGGCCCAGTCTTTCCTGCTGGCGGCCTGTCGGATGGCGGCGGAGAGAGTGACCGCAGCTCGCGCCCACCACGCGCGGCGCGTGGCGAGGTCGTGGAACTGGTGGCGAAGCCAATGGAGTGTCGCGGCCGCTTCGATCCGCGTATCCAGCGCGGCGGGGTGGTGCGGTGAGATTTCCAGGTGGTCTGCGAGCTGGTTGAGGACGTCGACCGCTTCCAGTGGTCGGTCGGCTCGCAGGAAGAACTCGGCTGCGCCGGTGTCTCGGCCTAGAGCTTCGAGGGGGTCGATCGGCTGCCGGTCACCGGCGATGTTGGCCGTGACCCATACTGTGAGCAAACGCATGCTTTCGAGCCAAAGCACCCGTTCGTTCTGCAGGAGCGTTGAATTCGGCACTTCGATGTGTTTTCGGTACCACGAACCAAATCGATAAGCGAAAATCGCGATCATCGAGGCGGCCGCCGGTGGTGTGGAGTGATTCTCCGCGATCAGGCGGATCGTACGCATAGTGCGCAGCGCATTCGTGCGTCTCGATGAAAGTGTGAGCCAGCGCGCGAGGGTGGGCACCGTGTCCTCGCTCAGCAGGGTTTCGGCTCTCAGGCGGGTCATCTGGATCTCGGTAGCGAGTTGTCTTCTGACGCCGGCTCGCCCGATCGGCTTGTTCGTCTCGGCCAATACTGTGAGGGCTGTCCTCGGCTCGGACAACTCGAGGTGGGAGCAAGCGATCACGAGGGTACGAATCGGGCTGAGTGATTCCGGAAGCTTACTGACGGCGTCCTGTGCAGCGCCGGGATGGCCGGATTCCAGGAGTGCCCAGCCGTGTAAGGCGGTTTTGATCGGATGTGCGCCCGGATGAGAACTCAGTTCTGCTTCAGCCGCTGAGAAGAGTCCGCGCCGCAGCAGGTGCCGTGCGCGGCGGCACGCCTGGCCCTCTGATCCGCGGAGCCGGGGAACTCCGCGGACTCCGCGTAACGGAACAGGGACAGGTGCAGCGGGAGGCCGCCATGACCAGCTGATGGCAGCTCTTGTCAGAAGTCCGCTGCCCAGCGCGAGGATGATTCCCTCAGTCGACACGTTCATAGTAGTGGCGATGACTAGGAAGATGACTCCAAACCACGCTCGTTGATGGCCGATCATGACGGCCGCCATGATGTAAAAAATGTGATCTGTTTGCGATAGTCCGGGAGCGAGCACTACCGGAGCGACCCCGAGAGCGACGGTGATCCCCAAGGTGAACAGACGCTTGCTCGCTAGAAAAGCGTCCGGAATCGCTGCGACCAGCCGAACCTTGTCCGGCAGGAGGTCGAATGTGGGCCCGCTGAAGCGACTCTGTCGAGCTAGAGCTGAGCCGCCGATCGTCATGACGATCTCGACCAGAAAATATTCTGCAAGTAATACCCAAGCCGCATGTGGTGCGCCTGCGGCGGCGGTGATAGCGACAGGGATGAACTGAGCGGGCCAGCGGGTCGAGATGCGCCCCGTCAACTTGCCGGCATCGAAGAGCTGAGTTTCTGTGCTGCGTGAGTCGGCGAAAGAAACCAAGGTGAACGGTAACGCTACCCACACGACAGCTGATTCAGTCTTGAAGGCGAGAGCTGTCATCGCCAGAAAACCTATTCCGATGGTAGAGAAGTAGCCGATGATCGTGGACCGGCGCCATATCAGGGCGTGGCGGGCAAGCAGGACATCGACGTCGTCAACCAGCATCTCACTTCTAGCGGTGATCCGCTGGTGATGCGTCGTGAGGACCTCATCTAGGTGGTCGAACGGCGGCAGCTCGAATGCCTCGGCCACGTTCTTCGAAAGGTCTATTCCTTTATTGCGGCATTCACTGGTCAGCTCGAGGGAAATCACTATGTGCGGCAAGTCGATGCGATCGGATCCGTGAAGCTCGGCGATCACGCCGGCTACCGTCAGAACCTGCCACAGTGGACGAGTGATGAACGCCTGGCCTGGCCTTCTTAGAGGTGCCGCATCTCGATATGGAAGGGCGGCCACCACGATGTCCCAGGCTGCTGGCCAACTGGAGGCCAGCGCCTGTACAAGCCGTTCGCGTTCGGAGAGATGGGTAGGCAGGCGCTCGAGAGACATGAGCAGCGCGGTAGCGCGGTCGGTGTATTGCGTCACGGCTGCCAAATCATCCCTCGATCGCACCGGTCTGCCGACCCTGACACTTGTCGTAGTCGGAGTCGCTTGGTTCAGCAGCAGTGTTACGAGCGGCTCGATGCCGCCATCCTCTCGTCCAGGACACGTTCAGGGACGTGATTTGGCCCGAGTCGAGGAAGATGAAGCCTCAGGTGCGGCAGCTATGCTGGCACGACGCGACGGGCAGTTCGCGTGTCTCGCCCTCGATCGCCGGTTCGACGTCCGCCGCAGAGCTTACAGGGCCAGGGTCGTGAACTCCTGCGACTGGCCGTTGGCGGGCGCGACCTCGATCTACTCCGCCGCCGCGACCTGGGGCCGTGTACCTCGGGCAGCAGTGCCCGGATCGCCGTGCGGACGTGCGGTTCTGCACCGTCGATCTCGATCTTGTTGCTATCGCCGCTGAAAGCCTGCATCTGACCGGGGTGGCGCCGCCGTACGGATCCGTCCGATCGCATCTACTTACGTCGAGCAACTCGGTTCCGCCGAGGCCGCGGTCCGCCACGGCAATGCATCGCGCGTCAAGCCCGAGACGCGGGTCGTGGCTGGCGCACCGGTTGCCGCCCACTGCGCGACGCGGTAGTGCTGTTCCGCAGCGCTGCGAACGAGGCCAAAACAAGGCGCTCAGCGGCGTGAGGGTGGTGTGCTGCCCCGGTGACTCTGCGCTATCATGGTTGCATGAACTCCCCAAAAACGGGAGATATCCCACGCGAGGGGGTTCAAGTCCTCGGACACAGTATTACCCCACGGATCGCGACACGCGATCTTGAAATACGGTCGGTCGTCGCTTAGCTAGAATCGATCTCCTCCAGTCGCCATCGTGCGCCGTCGTAGACGATGGCCTTCCCTGAGTCGCGCAGCGCCGCGGCTACACGTCTGTGTCCGGTCGATCAAATTCCGGTGTGGCGTGGCCGTGGCGGCAATAGTAGATCGGGCGTCCGTGGTTACAGTGCGAGTCCAGTCGACCGTCGCAGGTACCGCAGTGGATCAAGTCGGCTAGAGCGAACCGGCGTGGGCGAAACGCGGTCACGCGATCGGCGTTTAGTGCTCACGGTAGACGCCACCGGGACGCGGCAGCGCAGGTCTTCGCGGACGTCGTAGAGGTAGATGCTGACGGCCGGAGCGTTGCGCCGGGCCGCCCAATCCTTGGCGGGCGCCTCGAAGGCGACCGCAACCTCGCTGCGGTGCAGCGCCTCGTCGACCTTGTGGATCACCGGCCGCCCTCCTCACCAGTGCGTTCCTCCCGCGATGATCGCAAGGAGCCGGCCCGGCCGACCTCGCGGTGGCGAACCTTCGGGTACGCCCGGCTGCCCGTATGTGCGGGGTCAGTCCAGGCGGGTGAAGACGAAAGTGGCAGTGCGCCCGGCGTCATCGCTCCAGTCGCCTTCGTACCGGAGCGGGCTCGGATCGGCCGAGACGAGTCTCCCCCGGTAAATCTGGTTGCCAGCGCCGTCGGAGTCGGTGGCCGAGAAGCCTCGCGGGGCTGGGGCGGCCGTCGCGACGAAATTGCTGCTTCCCGCCACGCCATCGGCGGTCCACTCGCGCTGGAGGAGAAGCAGCGCAACGCCGCCGGTACCGAAGCAGCCGAAGCACCCGCCGAGAGCTGAACCACCC
>NZ_JBSFNC010000123.1:0-27527 GCF_053586895.1 Amycolatopsis sp. NPDC003731
AGCCCAAACACGGCCGGAGGTGCCGGGTCAAGGCACGCTTTCCCGCCTTGACGCGGTACCACCGGCCGTAGTCACAATTGAGCTTCGGGGTGGTGGGCACCCGGAACCACCGCGTAGCTCAAATCCTTCAGCACCAGCCGCGAAGGCCGCAGATACACCCAAACCGCCCCGACGTCCCCATACAGGTACTCCCGGAACCGCGGATCCCACCCCGACTCGTCGACTCCCAGGTACCGCACCAGCTTCCGCCGCCCACGAGCCACGTCGAACGGCCGCACCTCCGCCTCACCACGAGCCAGGACCTGCAGGACCACCCCGGTCTCGAGCTCGCAGACATCCACCGTCAAAGCGATCCGCGACTTCGCACGGACGAGCGCCGGCAGCCGGGACCACGGCCCGCTCAGGATCCAGAACGCGTCGTCCTCCCACAGGTACCACGTGGGCCGGACCGTCGGCCCGTCCGTCGCCACCCGCGCCGTCAGCGGCCGGGCCAGGAAGTCGTCGATCACAGGACCAGCAACGTCTTTCCCACCGTCGCGCGGGACTCGATCGCCGCGTGGGCGTCCGCCGCCTTCTCCAGGGGGAAGCGCTGGCCGATCACCGGCACCAGGCTCCCCTCGGCCGCCGCCGCCAACGCCGATTCCGTGAACGCCCGCAGCTCCGCCGGCGACCCGATCGACCGCACCAGCGAAACTCGCCGGGCCGCAGCGTCCTCTTCGGACACTTCGGCCCACGACCCGCCCGCCAGCCCGTACACCGCCATCCGGCCGCCCGGGCGCAGGAGCCCGAACGCCGCTGTGCCGATCGGCCCGCCCACTCCGTCGAACACGACGTCCACCGGGCCTGCCGCGGACGTCCAGTCCGGCCGCAGGTAGTCGACGACCGAAGAAGCGCCGCGCACCCGAGCCACCTTCGCCGGGCCGCCCGCCGCGCCGATCACCGTCGCTCCCGCCGCCTTCGCCAGCTGGACCAGCAAGCCGCCGACGCCGCCCGCCGCCGCCTCCACCAGGACCCGGTCACCCGGGCGCACGCCGGTCGCCCTCACCAAGCCGGTCGCCGTCCGGCCGTCCGCCAGGAGCGCCACCGCCGCGTCGAGGGACAGCGCGTTGGGCACCTCGAACACCGCCGCCGCGTCCACCGCGACGCGCTCGGCGTAGCCGCCCGAGCCACCCGTCGCCGTCACCACCCGTTGCCCGGCCAGCCCCGGGTCCACCCCCGCGCCGACCGCGCTGATCACGCCGCCGACGCCGTTGCCCGGGATCACCGGCAGCGACGCCCGGAACGGCCCCGGCGCGCCCGC
Source organism: Amycolatopsis sp. NPDC003731 (assembly GCF_053586895.1). Lineage (NCBI taxonomy): Bacteria > Bacillati > Actinomycetota > Actinomycetes > Pseudonocardiales > Pseudonocardiaceae > Amycolatopsis > Amycolatopsis sp. NPDC003731. The sequence continues at coordinate 1,301 of NZ_JBSFNC010000123.1, forward strand.
CCGGAACTGCGTCTCGACGAACGTCGTGTTGGCGAAGGCCACCTCCACCAGCACCTGGCCCGGCCCGGGCACCGGATCCGGCGCCTCCCCCGGGACGAGCACTTCCGGGCCACCGAACTCTCTCAACCACACCGCACGCATGCCGCAACGGTGCAACTTCAAGTGAAGTCGAGGTCAAGGAGCTTGTTCCGGGAGAACCACGAATGCCGCCGAGAATTGTCCGGACAGCACGATGACACCGCCGTCCGGGTGGCTCACCGTGAGTGGCAGCACCAACCGATTCCGGACGCTGACCGACCCAGGAGGCCGACCATGCGTATCGCCGTTCCCCGTGAGATCAAGAAGCACGAATACCGGGTCGCGCTGACCCCGGCCGGGGTGCACGAGCTGGTCGGGCGTGGGCACGACGTCTTCGTCGAGACCGCCGCCGGAGTGGGTTCGTCGATCACCGACGAGGAGTACGTCGCCGCCGGCGCGAAGATCCTCGCCACCGCCGACGAGACCTGGGCCGAGGGCGAGCTCGTCCTCAAGGTCAAGGAGCCCATCGCCGAGGAGTACGGCCGGCTCCGCCGCGACCAGGTCCTCTTCACCTACCTGCACATCGCGGCCGACCGGCCGTTGACCGACGCGCTGCTCGCCGCCGGCACCACCGCGATCGCCTACGAGACGGTGCAGACCGCCTCCGGCGCCCTTCCGCTGCTCGCCCCGATGTCCGAGGTCGCCGGCCGGCTCGCCCCGCAGGTCGGCGCGTTCTCCCTGATGAAGCCCAGTGGCGGCCGCGGTGTGCTGCCCGGCGGCATCCCCGGCGTCCACCCGGCGCGCGTCGTCGTCATCGGCGGCGGTGTCGCGGGCCTGAACGCCGCCCGCGTCGCGCTCGGCCTCGGCTCCGACGTCGAGATCCTCGACACCAACGTCGACCGCCTCCGCCAGATCGACAACGACTTCGGTGGCCGCATCCGCACGGTGACGTCGAACCGGCTTTCGGTCGAGGAGTCCGTGCTGCAGGCCGACCTGGTCATCGGCGCGGTGCTCGTCCCCGGCGCGAAGGCGCCGAAGCTGGTCTCGAACGAGCTCGTCGCCCGGATGAAGCCGGGCAGCGTGCTGGTCGACATCGCGATCGACCAGGGCGGTTGCTTCGCCGACTCGCGCCCGACCACGCACGACGACCCGACCTACACCGTGCACGAGTCCGTCTTCTACTGCGTCGCGAACATGCCGGGGGCGGTGCCCCGGACGTCGACCTACGGCCTCACCAACGTCACGCTGCCCTATGCGGTCCAGCTGGCCGAGCACGGCTGGAAGGCCGCGTTGCAGGCCGACGCCGCGCTGGCCAAGGGCCTCAACACGCACGACGGTGCCCTGACCAACGGCCCGGTCGCGGTGGCCCACGACCTGCCGCACACGCCACTGGACACCGTTCTCGCCTGAGCTGCTCCGCCCGAGCGGGCTCCTGTCGCACCGCGGCAGGGGCCCGCTCCCCTTTCCGCGGCCGCCGCCGTCCGAACGCGGTGGAGCGCCGGAAGTCAGGCTGCCGCGGTCACCACGTGGTAGCCGGCGCCGCGGACGGTCCGGATGGTTTCCGCGCCGAAGGGGACGTCGATCTTGCGCCGCAGCGCGCTGACGTGCACTTCCACCAGGTTGGCGGTGGCGGAGGCGGCGAAGTCCCAGAGGTTGTCGAGCAGTTCGGCTTTGGTGACGACCTGCCCGGGCCGTTGCATGAGGTAGGCGAGGAGGGCGAACTCCTTGCTGGTGAGCGTGATGTCGGTGGTGCCGCGCCGGCAGGTCCGCCCGGCCTGGTCGAGCTCGAGGTCCCCGAGTTTGAGAACGCCGGGCCGGGTGGCGCCGCCACGCCGGATGAGCGCGCGCAGCCGGGAAAGCAGGACGCCGTAGGAGAAGGGCTTGGGCAGGAAGTCATCGGCCCCGGTGTCGAGGGCCTCGATCTCGTCGTCCTCGCCGTCCTTGGCGGTGAGCATCAGGATCGGGGTGCTGTTCCCCTGGTCCCGAAGCCGCCGGCAGACGCGGTACCCGTTGAGCCCGGGCAGCATGATGTCGAGGACGATGGCGGCATAGGGGTGCTCACCGGCGTGCCAGAGGGCATCCCGCCCGTTGTGGGCAACATCGACGGCGTACCCCTCGGCACTCAGCCCGGCCCGCAACGCCTCGGCAAGCCGCCGTTCGTCTTCAACGAGCAAGATCCGCACCGCGCAACGATGCCACAGCCCCAGCACGGGGCTGGCTTCACGCCCAACCCAGCCAAGGTCCGGCAGGGCTGGAAGCCGGGCGGAGGCACCGTGGGGGGTCCGGGGGGCTCGGCCCCCCGGGTAATACGACGAAGTCGACATGAGCGGCGAAGCCGCGAAGAAGGAGACGAAGGGGCGACCCGCTCAACCAGCCTGGGGGTCACTGGGAGCGGGCCGCCGGTACCTAGCTTAGAGGGGTTTGGCGGACTTGGCTGCACCGGGTCGGCAAGTCGCACGAATTCTTTACCAAGTTGATCGCCGGGAGAGCACGAATCCTCTGGTCAGTGCCACTGGAGACCGGATCGGCCGGTAGCGGAAAGTGACGAAGGTCGCTCTCGGGCGTTCCGTGCGCGCGAGCGTCGCCGGTAGGGCAGGATGACGCCGCATCAGCGGGGAACGTTAGGGGACGGTATGCACGACGGCAGTGGCCGGATTGTGGTGCAGAACCTGAGCAAGCGGTTCGGCGCAGTGAACGCCGTGCAGAACCTGAGCTTCACGGTCGAACCTGGTTCGGTGACGGGGTTCCTGGGTCCGAACGGCGCGGGTAAGACGACGACGTTGCGCATGTTGCTCGGGTTGGTGACACCCACTTCGGGGATGGCGACGATCAACGGGCGGCCGCATTCGCAGCTGGGGAATCCGGCGCGGGTGGTGGGCTCGGTGCTGGAGAACGAGGGGTTCCACCCGGGCCGGACGGCGCGCAACCACCTTCGGGTGTACGCCGCGGCCATCGGGGTGCCGGATCGGCGTGCGGACGAGGTGCTCGGCCTGGTGGGCCTGGGCAGTGCCGCGGACCGGAAGGCGGGCGGGTTCTCGCTGGGCATGCGGCAGCGGCTGGCGCTGGCGACGGCGCTCCTGGGTGATCCGCAGGTGCTGGTGCTGGACGAGCCGACGAACGGTCTCGATCCCGAGGGCATTCTGTGGTTGCGCAACTTCCTGCGTTCGTACGCGCGGGAGCAGCGGCGGACGGTCCTGGTTTCGAGTCACCTGCTGAACGAGGTCGAGCAGCTGATCGACCAGGTCGTCATCATCAGCCAGGGTGTCACGCGTTATTACGGCCCGCTGGAGCAGCTGCGCAAGAGCCAGCAGTCGCGGGTGCTGGTGCAGCCGGCGGATCCGTCGGGGTTGGTGAAGGTGTTGCAGGACAACGGCATCGTCGGGGTTTCGCCGACGCCGGACGGCCGGGTGGCGGTCGCCGGGTCGAGTGTCCAGCAGATCGGCGACATCGCCGCGAAGGCGGGGATCGCCGTCTACGGGATGCAGGAGGAGCACGCCGATCTGGAGCGGATGTTCTTCCAGTTGACGCAGGGTCAGTACACCGGCGCGCCGGGCCAGCCGCCGCCGGGTTACCCGCCGCAGCCGCAGTACCAGGGCCCGCCGCCCGGTTATCCGCCGCAGCAGCACTACCAGCAGGGCCCGCCGTCGGGCCCGCAGCAGCAACAGCAGCAGTACTGGGGAGGACCGCAGCAGTGATGGGCAACCTGATCAAGGCGGAGTTCCGCAAGACGCTCTCGCTGAACACGTGGTGGGTGCTGCTGATCCCGCTGGTGCTGGTCGCGTTCTGGATGACCTTCGCGTGGGGCAGCCTCACGAACGATTTCGCGGACTTCCTGGGCAGTAAGGACGCCCGGCAGGTCAGCGAGATGATCGGCCTCGACCCGAGCAAGATCCCGGTGGGGCTGCTGGCGCTGGCGCACGGGGTGAACATCGCGCAGCTCGTCCCGGCGTTGTTCGGCGTCTTCGCGCTGGCCGGGGAGTACCGCAACAAGACGATCACGACGACCTTCCTCACCGCGCCGAACCGGGTTTCGGCGCTGACCGCGAAGATGCTCACCTACCTCGTGTGGGGCGCTCTCTACGGTTTGATCAGCTTCGGCGTTTCGGCGCTCGCGGTGATGGCGTCGGTGGACTCGGGCCGCTGGCCGTCGGCGGGTCAGTGGCTGGCCGCGCTCGGCGGGTCGGTGCTGGCCGGGGCGCTGGTGACGTTGTTCGGCATCGGGTTCGGCGCGGTGCTGCGCAGCGTGCCGCTGGCCGTCGTGCTGCTCATGGTGTGGTTCCTGATCCTGGAAAACGTCGTGGTGATCGTGTTCTGGGCCTGGCTGGACATCGACATCCTGGGCGGGATCCTGCCGAACGGCACCGCGAACGGGATCGTCGGCGGCATCGCGGCGGACGCCTTCGGGTTCAACTCGCTCGCCCTGCCGGCCAGCGTGGACTCCGGTTCGCAGCTGGTGCTCCAGCTGACGGCGGGGGCGCCCGGTGTGCTCTCGTGGTGGGCGTCGGCGCTGATCTTCCTCGCGTGGACGATGCTCTTCTTCGGCCTCGGCTGGGCGGGCAACCAGAAGCGCGACATCACGTAGTCCGGCTGTTCGCGAAGGCCACCTCGAGCTGCTCGAGGTGGCCTTCGCGGCGTTCGGGGAAATATTTTGTCGGTGGTGGCGCTTACTGTCACAACGTGACCGTTGCTCCGCCTCGCTCCCGTCAAGAGCTCCCACCCGCCGAGACGGCCGGCTGGATCCGCCGGCTGTCCGCCGCGGCGTGGGAGCACCGCGTGCTCGTCGTGCTGTCGCTGCTGGCCGCCGCCTTCGGCGTCGGCGTGCAGGCCGTGAGCCCGTTGCTGGTGCGCACGGCGGTGGACGACGCGGTGGCCGGGCAGACCGGCGGGCTGCCCGGGATCGCCGGGTTCCTGGTGGCGCTGCAGCTGGTCGCCTTCGGCACCGCGTTCGCGCGCCGCTACCTCGGCGGGAAGCTCGCGCTCGACGTGCAGCACGATCTGCGCCAGCGGGTCTTCAACGCCGTTTCGCGGCTGGACGGCGGCAAGCAGGACGCGCTGCGCACCGGCCAGGTCGCCTCGCGCGCGATCTCGGACCTGCAGCTGGTGACCGGGATCCTGATGCAGGTCCCGCTGTCGTTCGGCTCGGTGGTCTTCGCGCTGCTGTCGTTCGTCGCGATGCTGTGGCTGTCCCCGGTGCTGACGCTGATCGCGCTGGTCGTCACGCCGGCGGTCGGCATCATCGTGGCGCGCAGCCGCAAGCGGCTCTTCCCGGCCACCTGGTCGGCGCAGCAGCGCGCGGCGGATGTCGCGCAGCAGGTCGAGGAGACCGTCACCGGCGTCCGGGTGGTCAAGGGTTTCGGCCAGGAGACGCGGGAGGTCTCGAAGCTGGAAGCGACCGCGCGGAAGCTGTTCGGGGAGCGGCTGCGCGCGGCGAAACTGTCGGCGGTCCCGACGGCGACCACCGCCGCGCTGCCGGCCGCCGGCCAGGTCGCCGTGCTCGGCATCGGCGGCGTCCTCGCGCTGAACGGGTCCATCACGCTCGGCACGTTCCTGGCCTTCGCCACCTACCTCGCGACGCTGATCGGGCCGGCCCGGATGCTGTCCGGCCTGGTCGTGCAGGCGCAGCTGACCCGGGCCGGCGCCGAGCGGGTGTACGAGCTGATCGACGCGCAGCCGGAGGTCGTCGACGCGCCGGACGCGCGGCCGCTGCCGGAGGGGCCGCTGGGCGTGGAGCTCGAGGGCGTCCGCTTCGGCTACACGCGCACCGAACCGGTGCTGGACGGCCTGTCGGTCACCGCGAACCCGGGCGAGACCCTCGCGCTGGTCGGCACCGCCGGTTCCGGGAAGTCGACGATTTCGCTGCTGCTGCCCCGGTTCTACGACGTGCACGAGGGCTCGGTGCGGGTCGGCGGCCTCGACGTCCGGGACGTCCCGCTACGGCAGCTGCGGCAGGCGATCGGCGTGGTGTTCGAGGAGGCGTTCCTGTTCTCCTCGTCGATCCGGGACAACATCGCCTACGGCCGTCCGGACGCCACCGACGAGGAGGTCTTCGCGGCGGCCAGGGCCGCGGAGGCGGACGGCTTCATCCGCGCGCTGCCGGACGGCTACGAGACGCTGGTCGGCGAACGCGGGCTGACGCTCTCGGGCGGGCAGCGGCAGCGGCTGGGGCTCGCCAGGGCACTGATCACCGACCCGCGGATCCTCGTCCTCGACGACGCGACCTCGGCGATCGACACGGTCACCGAGGCGGCCATCTACGACACCCTCCGATCGGTCACCGCGGCCCGGACCACCCTGCTGATCGCGCACCGGCGGTCCACCCTGGCGCTGGCGGACCGGATCGCGGTGCTGGACGAGGGCCGCGTCGTCGACGTCGGCACCGAGGCCGAGCTGATGGCGCGCTGCCCGCTGTTCCGCGAGCTGGTGGCGGGCCCGGGCGACGACGTCGAGGAGAAGCACCGCTGCGAGAGCCTGGACTCCGGCCGGGACGGCGTCACGCCGTCGCTGTGGCCGCGTGACGAGAGCCGCGACGAGGTCGACGAGCTGGCCGAAGCCGCGCGGATGCGCAGCGGCGACCCGAACAGCAGCGGGTTCGTCGGCGGGGGCGGCGGCCTCGACGTCCCGCCGACGCCGGAGCTGATCGAGGGCGTGCGCAGGCTGCCGCCGGCCGTCGACGAGCCGCGCCTGCCCGGCGTGGACGTCACCGCGCCCGACCCGAAGTTCCGGCTGGCCGGGCTGCTGCGGCCGGTCCGCTGGCCCCTGGCCGTGGTGATCGCGCTGGTGGCGGCGGACGCGCTGGCGTCGATCGCGCTGCCGGGGCTATACCAGTTCGGCGTCGACCACGGCGTGCGCACCGGGGTCGAGTGGGTGATCTGGCTCGCCGCCGGGATCGGCGCCGTGGTGATCGCGGCCGACTGGCTGGTGGTCTTCGCGCAGACGCGGCTGACGTCCCGGGTGGGCGAGACGGTGCTGTACGCGCTGCGCGTCCGCAGCTACGCGCACCTGCAGCGGCTCGGGCTCGACTACTACGAGCGGGAGCTGTCCGGGAAGATCATGACCCGGATGACGACGGACGTCGATGCGCTCTCGACGTTCCTGCAGACCGGCCTGGCCACCGCGGTGGTGAGCGCGCTGACGCTGGCCGGGATCACGGCCGCGCTGCTGGTCACCGACGCCGGCCTGGCGCTGTACGCGCTGGCGATGGTGCCGGTGCTGGCGGTGGCCACGGTGATCTTCCGGCGGTCGGCGTCGAAGGCGTACAACGAGGCCCGCGAGCGGGTCAGCGTCGTGAACGCGGACATGCAGGAGAACGTGAGCGGGCTGCGCGTGGCGCAGGCGTACACGCGTGAAGACCGCTCCGCGGAGGCGTTCGCTTCGCGCAGCGACGAGTACCGGCGCTCGCGGCTGCGGGCCCAGCGGTACGTGGCGACGTACTTCCCGCTGGTGGCGCTGCTGTCGGACCTGGCGACCACGACGGTGCTGGTGGTCGGCGCGAACCGCGTCTCGGCGGGCACGCTGTCGGCCGGTGTGCTGCTCGCGTTCCTGCTGTACCTGCAGCAGTTCTTCTCGCCGATCCAGCAGCTGTCGGCGGTGTTCGACGGCTACCAGCAGGCGAGCGTCGGCCTGAACCGCATCGGCGACCTGCTGCGGACGCCGACGTCGGTGCCGGCGGCGGAGCACCCGGTCACGGTGCCGGAGCGGCTGCGCGGCGAAGTCTCGTTCAAGGAGGTCGGGTTCTCCTACGCCGGCGCGGAGTCCCCGGCGCTGGCGGAGTTCTCGCTGGACGTCGCGGCGGGCGAGACGATCGCGCTGGTCGGCGCGACCGGCGCGGGCAAGTCGACGGCGGTCAAGCTGGTGGCCCGCTACTACGACGTCACCGGCGGCGAGGTCCGGATCGACGGCACGGACGTCCGCGAGTACGAGCTGGCCGGCCTGCGCCGCCGGATGGGCGTGGTGCCCCAGGAGGCCCACCTGTTCTCGGGCACGGTCGCGGACAACGTCCGCTACGGCCGCCCGTCGGCCACGGACGCGGAGGTCGAGGCGGCGGTCCGCGCGGTCGGAGCGCTGGACGGCGTCGCGGCCCTGCCGGCGGGCTTCCTGCAGCCGGTGGGCGAGCGCGGCCGCTCCCTGTCGGCGGGCCAGCGCCAGCTGGTGGCCCTGGCCCGGGCGGAACTGGTGGACCCGGACGTCCTGCTCCTCGACGAAGCCACCGCGGCCCTCGACCCCTCGACCGAGGCGGCGGTCCTCCGAGCGACGGAGACGGTCGCCCGCCGCCGCACCACCTTCGTGGTCGCCCACCGCCTCGCCACAGCCGCCCGAGCAGACCGCATCGTGGTCCTCGACCACGGCCGGATCGTCGAAACCGGAACCCACGCCGAGCTCCTGGCCGCCAACGGCCCCTACGCCCGCCTCTGGTCCCTCGGCTGACCGTGCGGAAAGGGTCGACACGCGTGATCCGGAAGTCGACACGCGTGATTGAGGAGTCGACACGCCGGAAAGCGCGGGCTACGCCGTGTCGACCCTCCAATCACGCGAGTTGACCCTCCAATCACGCGTGTCGACCCTCCAGTCACGGGTGATGCCTCCTTGCGCACGAAAGTTCGTGGCCGGGGCGGGCCGGCGCTGGGAGCATGGCGGGCATGTTCGAAGAGAAGCGGGTCCCCGACCGGCAGATCCGGGCCGCGCAGACCGACACGACCGTGCGGGTCTACCGGTCGTGCCCGCCCGCCGTCGCCGATGCCGCGCTCGAGAAGCAGACCCTCGGGGAGGGTGGGAGCGTGGCGGTCACGCCGTCGTTCCGGCTCGCGGCCCACGACAGCGACAACGGACGCAAGCCCGGCCACGAGCGCGTCCTGGCCGTCGACCTCACCCGTGACGGCTTCGAGCGCGCCCTCCAGGGGCACGTCGAGTGGGTGCCGGAGCGAGATCTCGACCACACCCCGCTGAACTTCCAGGCGATCCGGCTCGTCGGCGAGCTCGCCGGCGAGTGGATCACCGCTGTCACCGACGTCACCCCGGTCGTGCGGGACATCGCCGGTCTCCTGGCCACCGACCAGCTCCACCTGGCCGTCAAGCTCGTCCCCCACGAGCCGCCGTACGAACGGGGTTAAGGCAGCGCCCGCCACTTCAGCGAGCCCAGCCCGGCCGCCTCCACGTCGGGGCGGGACGCCCAGCGGACCGTGCCCGGCCGGACGTGGATCCCGGCCCCGACCAGCCAATCCGGCTCGTCGGGCTCGACCCAGGCCATCTCCTCGAAGTCGGCCAGCGTGGGCCAGACGGCCGAACACGAATCACACCTCAGGACCACCGTGCCGGACTCGGTGACCAGCGGCCGCACCAGGCCCTGGTCCCAGAACGACGGACATTCGACCAGCCACATCACCCCAGGAGAACCCACCGCGGTGAACGTCCGCCGCACACGGAGCGAACCCGCGCGGAAGAGCCCGGGAACGCTGTACCGGGTCCAGTGCTTAAGGTTCCCTTAGCACATCTTGATCGAGTCAGTGACCGATACCCTAGTGCGCCACGCCTCACACAGGCCGGTTCCATCACATCGCGGTCACCGAGGGGGTTAGCCTGGTAGGCGCATCAGCGGATTCAAGATCGAGATCGAGACGGATAGAGGCGAGCCCCAGCCGTGTCCAGCAGCAGCCCTGCGTCACAGTTCGGCCCCAACGAGTGGCTGGTCGAAGAGATGTACGACCAGTTCCTCGCCGACCCTTCCTCAGTCGATGCCGCATGGCACGACTTCTTCGCGGACTTCAAGCCGACGCAGAGCGCGCAGGCCAAGGCGGACACCGCCCGGCAGCAGGCCGACGCCAAGCCCGCCACCAACGGCCAGGCCGCCCAGCCGTCGCCCAAGGCCGTGCAGAACGCGGAGTCGGCGGCCAAGCAGGCCGCGCCGGCCAAGCCGGCCCCGAAGGCCGAGCCGAAGGCGGCCCCGAAGCCGGCGGCCGCGAAGGCCGAGCCCAAGGCCGAGGCGAAGAAGGAAGAGCCGGAGTCGAAGCAGCTGCGCGGCGCCGCGGCGGCCATCGCCAAGAACATGGACGCCTCGCTGAGCGTCCCCACCGCGACCAGCGTGCGCGCGGTCCCGGCGAAGCTGATGGCGGACAACCGCATCGTCATCAACAACCACCTCAAGCGCACCCGCGGCGGCAAGATCTCCTTCACGCACCTCATCGGCTACGCCATGGTGCGGGCGCTGAAGGACTACCCGAACATGAACCGGCATTACCAGCAGATCGACGGCAAGCCGTTCGCGATCACGCCGGAGCACGTCAACTTCGGGCTCGCCATCGACATGAAGGGCAAGGACGGGTCGCGCAACCTCGTCGTGGCCTCGGTCAAGAACGTCGAGGACATGACGTTCCTGCAGTTCTGGCAGGCGTACGAGGAGATCGTCAAGAAGGCCCGCAACAACAAGCTGACCGCCGACGACTTCTCCGGCACCACCATCTCGCTGACCAACCCGGGCGGCATCGGCACCAACCACTCGGTGCCGCGCCTGCAGGCCGGCCAGGGCGCCATCATCGGCGTCGGCGCCATGCAGTACCCGGCCGCCTTCGAGGGCACCAGCGAGAAGACCCTGGTCGACCTCGGCATCAGCAAGATCATGACGCTGACCTCGACCTACGACCACCGCATCATCCAGGGCGCGGAGTCGGGCGAGTTCCTCAAGCGCATCCACCAGCTGCTGCTCGGCGAAGACGGCTTCTACGACGACGTCTTCACCAGCCTGCGCCTGCCGTACGAGCCGATCCGCTGGGTCGCCGACATCCCGGACGGCCCGGTCGACAAGACCGCCCGCGTGATCGAGCTGATCGACGCGTTCCGGATGCGCGGCCACCTGATGGCCGACACCGACCCGCTGAACTACCGCCAGCGCAGCCACGCCGACCTGGACGTCCTCTCCCACAACCTGACCCTGTGGGACCTCGACCGCGAATTCCCGGTCGGCGGCTTCGCCGGCCAGGAGCGGATGAAGCTGCGCGACATCCTGGGCGTGCTGCGCAACTCGTACTGCCGCACGGTCGGCATCGAGTACACCCACATCCTCGACCCCGAGGAGCGCCGCTGGATCCAGGAGCGCGTCGAGATCCCGCACGAGAAGCCGGACCCCGCGGTCCAGAAGTACGTGCTCTCGAAGCTGAACGCCGCCGAGGCGTTCGAGACGTTCCTGCAGACCAAGTACGTCGGCCAGAAGCGGTTCTCGCTCGAGGGCGGCGAGACGGCGATCCCGCTGCTGGACACGCTGCTGGACAAGGCCGCCGAGCACGAGCTCGACGAGGTCGTCATCGGCATGCCGCACCGCGGCCGGCTGAACGTGCTGGCCAACATCGTCGGCAAGCCGATCAGCCAGATCTTCCAGGAGTTCGAGGGCAACCTCGACCCGGGCCAGGCGCACGGTTCCGGTGACGTGAAGTACCACCTCGGCGCCGAGGGCAAGTACTTCCGGATGTTCGGCGACGGCGAGACGAAGGTGTCGCTGACCGCGAACCCGTCCCACCTGGAGACCGTCGACCCGGTCCTCGAGGGCATCGTCCGCGCGAAGCAGGACATCCTCGACAAGGGCGGCGAGGGCTACACCGTCCTGCCGGTTCTGATGCACGGCGACGCGGCCTTCGCGGGCCAGGGCGTGGTGGCCGAGACGCTGAACCTGGCGCTGCTGCGCGGGTACCGCACCGGCGGCACCGTGCACGTCATCGTCAACAACCAGGTCGGCTTCACGACCGCGCCGGAGCACTCTCGCTCGAGCCAATACGCCACCGACGTCGCGAAGATGATCGGCTCGCCGATCTTCCACGTGAACGGCGACGACCCCGAAGCCGCGCACTGGGTGGCCAAGCTGGCCGTCGAGTACCGGCAGGCGTTCCACAAGGACGTCGTCATCGACCTCATCTGCTACCGCCGCCGCGGGCACAACGAGGGCGACGACCCGTCGATGACGCAGCCGGCGATGTACGACATCATCGACACCAAGCGCTCGGTCCGGAAGACCTACACCGAGTCGCTGATCGGCCGCGGCGACATCTCCGTCGAGGAGGCCGAGGCCGCGCTGCGCGACTTCTCGAGCCAGCTGGAGCACGTCTTCAACGAGGTCCGCGAGCTGGAGAAGCACCCCGCGAAGGCCAGCCCCTCCGTCGAGGAGGAGCAGCAGGTGCCGGCCAAGGTCAAGACGTCGGTCTCGAGCGAGGTCATCGAGCGCATCGGCGACGCGTTCGTCCAGGTGCCCGAGGGCTTCACGCCGCACCCGCGCGTCAAGCCGGTGATGGAGCGCCGTCACAAGATGTCCCGCGAGGGCGACATCGACTGGGCGTTCGGCGAGCTGCTGGCGTTCGGGTCGCTGGCGATGGAAGGCCGGCTGGTCCGGCTGTCCGGCCAGGACTCGCGGCGCGGCACGTTCACCCAGCGGCACTCGGTCTTCATCGACCGCAAGACCGGCCAGGAGTACGCGCCGCTGCAGAACCTGGCCGACGGTCAGGGCCGCGTGATGATCTACGACTCGGCGCTGTCGGAGTACGCGGCCGTCGGCTTCGAGTACGGCTACTCGGTGGCGAACTCCGAGGCGCTGGTGATGTGGGAAGCGCAGTTCGGTGACTTCGTCAACGGCGCGCAGACGGTCATCGACGAGTACATCTCCTCGGGCGAGGCCAAGTGGGGCCAGCGCTCGGACGTCGTGCTGCTGCTGCCGCACGGCCACGAGGGCCAGGGCCCGGACCACACGTCCGGCCGCATCGAGCGCTTCCTCTCGCTGTGCGCCGAGGGCTCGATGACGGTGGCGGTCCCGTCCACCCCGGCGAACTACTTCCACCTGCTGCGCCGCCACGCACTCGACGGCATCCAGCGGCCGCTGGTCGTCTTCACGCCGAAGTCGATGCTGCGCAACAAGGCCGCGACGTCGGCGGTCGAGGACTTCACCGGCGAAAGCCGCTTCATGTCCGTCATCGACGACGTCACGCCGGACCCGTCGAAGATCCGCAAGGTGCTGCTGACCTCCGGGAAGCTGTACTGGGAGCTGGTGGCGGAGCGGGCGAAGCGCGAGGCCGACGACGTCGCGATCGTGCGGATCGAGCAGTACTACCCGCTGCCGAAGAAGAAGCTGCTGGCGGCGCTGGAGCGGTACACGAACGCGACGCAGGTCGCGTGGGTCCAGGAGGAGCCGGAGAACCAGGGTGCGTGGCCGTTCTTCGGCCTGAACCTGCCCCGGAAGTTCCCGGAGGTCCTCTCGGGCCTGCAAGTCGTGTCGCGCCGTCCGATGGCGGCGCCGTCGGCGGGTTCGTCGAAGGTGCACGAGGTCGAGCAGAAGGCGCTGATCGCGAAGGCGTTCGACTGAGTTTTCCCGGAACAGGCCTCCTCACGGTTCGCCGTGGGGAGGCCTGTTTTCATTCGAGAGACTCCGATGCCGCCTTGGCCAGGTTGTGCGCGTTGCGGCGGCACCGTTCGATGTTCCGGTCGCTGGTGTCGGCGGCGGTGACGACCACGGTCACGTCGACGTTGCCCTGGTAGAACCGCACGCCGCACTGCAGGGGGCCGCTCTGGTCGTAGTCGACGTCGGCCGCTTTGGTCGCCTTCCCGATCTGCTCGGTGATCGGCTTCGCGCCGCGGTCCACTTCGATCTCGTAGCCCGCCTTCGCGTACCCGGGGCCCTCCCCGGAACCGGGCTGGGTCGACTTGGCCAGGAACATCGAGAGCGTGCCGGACGACGACCCGGACTTCATCCACGAGCAGCTGAGCTGGGAGAGCTGGATCTTGTCGTCCGAGGTGCTGGCGGGCTCGGCCGGGCTGTCGCTGGTGAGCGGCGGCAGGTTGTCCATCCGGCTCCCGACCTCGCTGCACCGGGGCAGCGAGCGGTACTTGTCGGCTTCGCCGGCCGGAGCGGTCGAGGACGGCGCGGCCACGGACGGCTTGTCGGCGGTGAGCAGGAAGAAGGCCCCGACCCCCGCCCCGGCCAGCACGAGCACGCCGACGACCACCAGCACGACGATCAGCGCGGTCTTCCCCCCGGACTTGGGCGGCGGGTAGCCGGGCGGCTGTGGCTGGTAGGGCTGGTACTGCGGATACGGGTATTGAGGTCCTTGCTGCACGAATCGGACACTAGGCCATCCGCGCGGGGCGAGCAGGCCGTTCACCCGAAATCGTCAGCCCGCGGGTACCTCGGCCGCCGAGGTGCTCAGCGCTGGTCGGCGCAGCGGTCGATCTCCCCGCTAGCGTTGAGTCGGGGCCTGCTCAGCACCTGCCCGAAACCCGATTGCCGTCCGTCCCCGGCGCGGGCAAGGTGGCGATCATGCTGATCCGTCGCGAGACGCTTGCCGATCAGGCGGCGATCCACGCAGTCCACAGCGAAGCCTTCCGGCGCGAACCCGGCGTCACCCCGGTCGAGGCGCCTCTCGTCGACGAACTCCGCGCCGATGGCGACCTGATCGACGCCCTCTCGCTCGTGGCCATCCGGGACAACACCGTCGTCGGGCACGTCTGCTGCAGCCGGGCCCGCCTCGGCGACGACACCGAAGCCGCCGTCGGGCTCGGGCCACTCGGTGTGCTGCCGGCGCACCAAGCCGCCGGTGTCGGCTCCGCGCTGGTGCACGCCGTCGTCGGCGCGGCGGACGCCCTCGGCCACGGCCTGGTCGTCCTGCTCGGCAACCCGGCCTACTACTCGCGGTTCGGCTTCGTCACGGCGTCCGATCTGTCGATCACCGCCTCGGATCCGCAGTGGGGCGAGCACTTCCAGGCGCGGACGCTGGCCGCGTACGAACCCACCCAGGCGGGCGCCTTCGAGTACGCGCCCGCGTTCTCCCGGATCTGAAGAGGAGCCACGCGTGTACGCACCCACGAGGTCGGTCGGCGTCCGGATCAACCGCGAGCAGCCGCCGGCCAAGCTGCGCGACCTCGCGCGTCAGGCCGAGGACGCGGGTCTCGACGAGCTCTGGCTGGTCGAGGACTGCTTCTGGGCGGCCGGCGTCGCCACGGTCGCGACGGCGCTGGCCGTGACGTCGACGATCAAGGTGGGCATCGGCGTGCTGCCGGCGGTGGCGCGCAACCCGGCGATCGCGGCGATGGAGATCGCGGCGCTCGCCGAGCTGCACCCGGACCGCCTGATCGCCGGGTTCGGCCACGGCGTCGCGTCGTGGATGCGGCAGATCGGCGCGTACCCGGAGTCACCGCTGGCGGCGCTGGAGGAGACGCTGGTGGCGGTCCGGCGGCTGCTGGCGGGCGAGCGCGTCTCGATGGACGGCCGGCACGTCCACCTGGACGAGGTCGAGCTGGTGTTCCCGCCGGCCTCGCCGCCCCCGTTGGTGGCGGGCGTGCGCCGCCCGAAGTCCCTGGCGATCGCGGGCACGGCGGCGGACGGCACGATCCTGGCCGAGCCGGCCCCGCCGGAGTACGTCCGGACGGCGCTGGCGGGCATCGCGGCGACGGGACCGCACGCCTTGGTGACGTACAACTGGCTGGCCCTGGGCGACCGCGAGCGGGCGCGCAGGACGGTCGCGGAGTCCCTGACACCGGGCTCGCGGGTGCAGGTCGAGGGCTTGCCGTTCGCGACCGAGCTCCTGGCGCTGCTGGATTCGACGTCCACAGTGGACGAACTGGCCGCGGGCCTGCGCCCGGAGTGGATCGACCGCTTGGCGATCTGCGGCGACCTGGACACCTGCGCGGCCGCGGTCCGGGCCCTGCACGACGCGGGCAGCGGCTCGGTGGTGCTGCTACCGCTGCCGGAGGAGGCCCCGGAACAGGCCATCGAGGACGCGGCCCGCGTGGCGGCGGCCGTGCGCGGCTGACTGCCTTCACACGAGCCCACGGCACAGGCGCCAACCGCTACTCCTGTCGCACGCCCGCGCCGTCGAGCGGGGACACTCCCCTGCGCCCCAACGCGTCGAACATCTCGTCGCTCTCCAGCTCGTGCCCCCGGTTGAGGCTCTTCAACAGCGCCGTGGAACCGGTCAGCCGGTCCGGGTAGTACAGCTCGGGTGCCAGGCATGTCGGGCAGTCGCGCAGTACGCAGAACGGCCACAGCGGCACGATGTCCTGTTGCCGGGTCACCAGGTAGATGCGCTCGTCAACCAGCGGGCGGCCCACTTCGAACCGCGTTGGCCGGAAATCCGGGTGATCCCCCATCAACGAGAGACCGGAGATCCGGAACATCCCTTTTCCAGGGACCCACTGCAGATTGTTCATGTGCACAAGAGTGTTCTTGGCCAGGAACGCACTCGAAGCGAGGCACCTGAGGAGAAGTTCTTCCAGTTCCGCCAAACTGCGCTCGACCTCCGCGCGAGTACGGGGCCCGCCACCGTGCCTGATCTTGTTTCGGATGGTCACCAGATCCCCCAGATCGGCCAGCAACCCTCTGCCACCCTTCCTGGCTTCGGTCGCGTCCGCAAGGCCAGCTGCTTCATGGCCGTTCTTCCGCGCATACGCCCCCGTTGCCCGGACGACGCCGATCCAGTGACCCAACGAGACACCGCCGGTACGCACGGCGTTGAACCAGTTCCCGGCTTCGCCGAGGTCCTCCAGCCAAGCCTGCTGAGTCGCGACCCCCAGCGCGGTGATGCCCAGCGACAAGATGAGTGATTCGGCACACTGGATGGCTGCCTCATGTTTTTCAGCAGGGGAAGAGCTGTGCCGAAATCTCCTGACAGCGCGGGCGATAGGGTAGGCGTAAGCCTCTTGGAAGAGTTGGTACGGCTCGCTCTGCTTGCTCAGCGTTTGCGCCACCAGCGAACTCAGGTCTGCGGCCTGCTCAAGCCGAGCACGGCGCTCGCGCCTGCTTCCGCCATCGAAGATGGAGCTTATCGACTGCTGAAGTTTCACCTGGACTCGACTCGCTTCGTCCAGTCCGACCTTCAATTGCGTGATGGAGGCCAAAATGGCTTCATCCGCACCCTCATACGCCGGTATGACAACATCTTCAAGCCCGCGTACCCGAATTCTGGGAATGATATCATAGCGCGGAAACTGTTTCTCAGCCTGAGCACTCGACAAGTAGAACGCCAGATATTCCGCAGCCACCTTGCCCGGCTTCAGCCTGATCACGATCGTTCCCTGACCGGCCTGCACGCCGTCGTAGCGAGCGGGAACAACCGTCCAGTGCCGCGCAGCAGCCAGGTCTCGGCCGACGATGTCCCCCTCTCGCAACAAGGAGACCAATTTCTTGGAAGGCGAACTTTCGGGAAGGGCCGCCACTTCGGGCAGGTCAACTCCGAACAGGGAAGGGTGGAGCACTTTTCGATTCGTCGAAGATTCATCGATCAGCAGGTTCTCATCGCCATCGCCCGGCTTGGCGCGACCGGCGAATATCTCCGCTATGTCGCCGAGCCGCCATCCTTCACGCAGGGCGTCCTTCATCTGAACATCGCGCCGATAGCGACTCAATGTCAGGTCGTAGTCGTGCTCTGCGATGACCGCTCGAGCAACACAGAAACTCTGGTCGGTGCCTCGACGTTTGCGTTCGCTCCCATTACGGTTCCGCCATCGTTGCAGGAGATCACCGAAGCTCTCCGCACTTCGTTCACCACCAGTCTCGGTAGCGTCGTAAAACCAGACCTGGCCAGTCCGCCCACTACCGTCGCCCCTGCCGAAGAAGAGAACTGACGTGGAAACTCCTGCATAGGGTTTGAACGCACCGATCGGCAGTTTCACAACCGCATCAACACGATTGTTCTCGACGAGAAGCCTTCGAAGATCTCGATGAGCTGCCGAGGTGCTGAACAGCATATTCTCCGGCACGACCACTGCCGCGCGCCCTCCTGGCTTCAACAGCTGAAGAGCTCTCGCCACGAACATCAATTCCAGGTTTCTGCTATCGACAACCTGCCGGAGGTCATCGGGCAGGTCCCCACTGTTCCACCAGCCGCCGAACGGCGGGTCGCTCATGACGATCGAATATCGGCCCGCGTGATCACCCAGCTCCTGGGCCAGAGCATCTCGACGGCGAACCTGAGGCGTCTCGACTCCGTGCAGAAGGAGATTCACGTAAGCTATCCGCAGAACCCTCGGATCGACGTCGAATCCTTGGAAGTGGTTATCATCGAGGCGCCCACTTCCACCCACCCCATCCGGCGCCCCGGACTGGCCGCGAGCGATGTGGGCGGCAGCGGAGACGAGGAACCCCGCTGTTCCACAGGCCGGGTCACAAATCTCGTCGGCAGGACCCGGGTTCATCATCTCGACGATGAGGTTGACGATATGCCGTGGCGTGATGATCGGCCCTTGCGTCCCGACGATGCGGAGAAGCATGTACTCATACAGACGGCCGAGGACATTCGAACCGACGACGGGCAGTTTGCCGAGGATGCGGAGAATTCTCGACAGCAGGCTGGGCTCGGTGATCGTGAATCGGGCCTCTTCGAGCGGGTGAAGCCGCCCCTCTTCACCGTGTCCGAGTTGACGAAGCCAAGGGAAGATGTCCTCGCTGATCGTGACAAGTGCGTCCTGGGCGGCCTGCTCCGTGAGGTATGCCCAAGACAGTTGTCGCGGGAAGCCGGGATGTGAAGACTCGGCGTCGCCCATCTCGCCCAGATGCCGGATGAGGATCAGGTAGCTGAACTGCTCGAACGCTTCGAACGGATCGAAGACGCCGGCGTCGCGGAAAGCCTCCCAGATGGCGTCGGCGTCGATCTTGGCGTCGGCTGAACTCATGCGCCGAGAGTATCGATAGCCGTCGAGGAAGGACTGCGTTTCCGGCCGATGGCCGGAAAACGAGTTCGCCGACCACAGCCGGCGTGTCAGGATCGAGGGATGCCGGTCGACCCGCACCTCCTGCTGGCCTTTCTCGTCACCACCGCGATCGCCATGGTGACGCCCGGCCCGGACATGCTCTTCATCCTCGGCTGCGGCATGCGTGGCGGGCCGAAAGCCGGGCTGCTGGCCACCGCCGGGGTCGCCACCAGCGAGGCCATCCATGTCGCCGTCGCCGCGGCCGGGCTGGCCGCGCTCTTCGCCGCCGTTCCCGTGGCCTTCACCGTCGTCCGGATCGCCGGGGCCGCCTACCTCATCCACCTGGGCGTCCAGGCCATCCGGAACCGCAAGCCGCTCGTGGAACGGAAGAGCGATCGCGCCTACCTGTCCGGCCTGCTCACCAACCTGCTCAACCCCAAGATGGTCACTTTCACCATCGCCTTCCTGCCGCAGTTCATCGACCCCGCCCGCGGCCACCTCTGGCTGCAGTTCGCCGTCCTCGGGGCGATCATGATCGTGTTCGAGTTCCTCGTCGACGGCACCGTCGGCGTCCTCGCCGGCCGACTCGGCGGGTGGGTCCGCAAGAAGAAGAACCAGCGGCGGATCGAGGTCGCCACCGGCGGGATCTTCATCGGCCTCGGCCTCAAACTGGCCGCCGACGCCTAAGCGCGCAGGCCGTCGACGATCACCGCCACGATCCGCGGCGCGCGCGCATCCCACTGCGCTTCCGGGATCCGGGACAGCGCCCCGAGCAGCAGGATGACGTCGGCGGCGTCGACACCGGCACGGATCTCCCCCGCGGCCTGCCCCCGGTCCAGCAGCGTTTCGAGCGCCTCGTCGAGCCGGTGGTGCTGGCCGTCGTAGAGGTCCTGCCACGCCGGCACCTCGATCGCCGCCATGACGCCGCGTTTCACGCGCGCGTACTCGACCAGCCGGTCCAGCCAGCGGGCCAGCGCATCCAGCGGGGAGTGTTCCGCCAGCAGCGGCGCCACCGTGCCGACGAGCTGCGTCAGTTCGGCCCGGTAAACCTCCGCCAGCAGGTGCTCGCGCGTCGGGAAGTGCCGGTAGAGCGTGCCCTGCCCGACGCCGGCGGCCTTGGCGACCCGGTGCAGCTTCAGCTCCTCGGCCGCGCCGTTGGACTCGCTCAGCTCGGCCCGGGCGGCCTCGACGATCCGGTCGCGGTTGGCGACGGCGTCCGAACGCGGCAAGACCGCCTCCTCGAATAAGTGGACAACTGTCCGGTAAGCTTAAGCGGACAGTTGTCAGTTTAGTGGGAGGTGCCATGTCGAACGGACTGGACAAGGTCGTCGCCATCACGGGCGCAAGCAGCGGAATCGGCGAGGCGACGGCCGTCGAGCTGGCGAGCCGCGGCGCGGCCGTCGTGCTGGGCGCCCGGCGCACCGAAAGGCTGGAGGTGCTCGCGCAGAAGATCCGCGCCGACGGCGGCCGCGCGGAACTGCTGGACGTCGACGTCACCCGCCGGGCCGATCTCGAGCGGCTCGTCGCCCTCGCCGTCGAGCGCTTCGGACGGCTCGACGTCCTGGTGGCCAACGCCGGCGTCGCCCGGATCGCGCCGATGAGCGCCCTCGACGTCGACGACTGGGACGCGATGATCGACGTCAACGTCCGCGGCGTGCTGCACGGCATCGCCGCCGCGCTGCCGGTGTTCCGCGCGCAGGGCCGCGGGCACTTCGTGACGACCGTCTCGACGTCGGGGCTGAAGATCGTCCCGACCCAGGCCGTCTACGCGGGCACCAAGAACGCCGTCCGCACGCTGCTGGAGGCGCTGCGCCAGGAGTCGACCGACGGCGTCCTGCGCACGACGTCGATCTCGCCGGGGTACGTGCGCACCGAACTGGTCGACTACGTCCAGGACCCCGAGCAGCGCGAGCAGGCGCAGCAGGCGATGGCCGCGCTCGGCATCGCTCCCGAGGCGGTGGCACGGGCGATCGCGTTCGCCATCGAGCAGCCGGACGACGTCGAGATCGGCGATCTCACCATCCGCCCCACCCGGCAAGGCTGAGCGGTGGGCGAGCGCGACTGGCGGGTGCTGCTGCTGGGCGGCGCGTCCGGCACCGGCAAGAGCCGGCTCAGCTACCCGCTGGCCCGGCGGTACGAGGTGCCGATCGTCGAGGTGGACGACCTCGTTCTCGCCGTGCAGCGGATGACCACCCCGGCGCAGCAGCCGCTGGTGCACTACTGGGACACCCACCCGGACGCCGGCAGCCTGCCGGTGTCGCAGGTCCTCGAGCTGCAGATCGCCGTGGCCGAGGCGCTGCGGCCGGCGCTGGAGGCGGTGATCGGCAACCACCTGGAGACCGACACCCCGGTCGTCATCGAGGGCGACTACCTGCTGCCCGCGCTGGCCGCGCAGGACTCGTTCGCCGGCCAAGCGGCCGGCGGCCGGGTCCGCGCGGTGTTCCTGCACGAGCCCGACCCCGGCCGGCTGGTGGCCAACTACCTGGAGCGGGAACCGGACGAGGGCGAACAGCACAGCCGGGCACAGGTCAGCGCCCGCTACGGCGACTGGCTGGCCGCGCGGGCCGGCGAACACGGGATCCCGGTCCTCACCGCACGACCGTGGACCACCGCGCTGGATCGGCTGTGCTCCTTGCTGGACGCTCCGCGCGGAGGCGCGGGCTAGGCCCGCGCGAGGAAGTCCTCCGCGATGTCCAGGGGATTCCGCTTCTCTTCGGTGAACTCGACGTTCAGCCGCGTCAGCTGTTCGGTGGTCAGCGCCGCCGAGACGCGGTTCAACGCCGCCACTTCGGCGGGCGACAGCGTTCCCTTCGCCACCAGGGGCACGATGTTCTGCGCCGGGAACATGTTCTTGTCGTCGACCAGCGGCACGAACCCGTTGGCCGCGATCGTCGACGATGTGCTGAACAGGTCCGCCACCTGGACGTCACCGGACTTCAGCGCCGCCACCGTCACCGGGCCGCCCGTGTCCGTCGTGCGGATTTCCTTGAACTCGCAGCCGTACAGCGACTTGATCTTGTCCTTCCAGCGGCTGCTCCACTGGCCCGGCCCGCCGAACACCAGCTCACCGCAGCGCTTCCCCAGGTCGGAGAACGTCTTGACGCCCGATGCCGCCAGCTGCGGCCCGACGACGAGCAGATCCTTGTCCTCCGCCGGTGCCTGGTCCAGCACCTCGAAGCCCGCCGGGATCTTCTGCTTCA
This sequence comes from Amycolatopsis sp. NPDC003731, assembly GCF_053586895.1. Classification (NCBI taxonomy): domain Bacteria; kingdom Bacillati; phylum Actinomycetota; class Actinomycetes; order Pseudonocardiales; family Pseudonocardiaceae; genus Amycolatopsis; species Amycolatopsis sp. NPDC003731. The sequence goes on from NZ_JBSFNC010000123.1 coordinate 23,167, forward strand.
GCTGCGCGTAGACGTCCTGGGACGTCGTCGCCGTGGTGTCCTTGTCGAAGTACCGCAGCAGGTTCCCGCTGTAGTCCGGGACCACCGACAGCGACTTGTCCTGCAGGGCCTTGACGACGACCTCGCGGCTGCCCACCGGCGGCCGCACCGTCACGTTCGTGGCCCCCGCGGACCGCAGCGCTCCGGCGTAGATCTGGGCCAGCAGCAGGCTTTCGCCGACGTCCGACGCGCCGATGATGATGTCGCCCGAAGCGCCACCTTCGCCGCCGCCCGCCAGCGGGTTGCCGCAACCAGCGGCCAAGACCAAAACCGCCACAAGGGAAACCAGCCGCTTCACGCCGTCACCTTCTTCGCGGCCGCCGCGAGCCGGACGCCCCGCGGCACCAAAGCGCGGTTCAGCAAGGAAAAGAGCAGGTCGAGGACGATGGCCAGCAGCGTCGTCAGCAGGGCGCCCGCGATGACCTCGGAATAGTCCAAAATGGCCAGTCCGTCGAGCAGGAACCGGCCCAGGCCACCGAGTCCGACGTACGCGGCCACCGCGGCGGTCGCCACGAGCTGGAGCACGGCGTTGCGGATGCCGCCGAGCACGAGCGGCAGGGAGATCGGCACCTCGACCTTCCACAGCCGCTGCCAGCCGGTCATCCCGACGCCCTCGGCGGCGTCGACCACGCCGTGGTCGGTCGCCTGCAGCCCGGCGTACGTGCCGGCCAGGATCGGCGGCACGGCCAGCACGACGAGGCCGATGATCGTCGAGGTGACGCTCTCGGTGAAGAGCAGGAACAGGAACGTCACGAGCCCCAGCGTCGGCAGGGCGCGGATGGCGTTGCCGACGCTCACCAGCGCGACGCCGCCGCGGCCGGTGTGGCCGACGAAAAGGCCCAGCGGCACGGCGATGACCAGCGCGATCACCAGTGACAGCCCGGTGTAGCCGAGGTGTTCCAGCAGCCGCTGCGGGACGCCGTCGGGCCCCGACCAGTGGGCCGGGTCCCCGAACCAGTGGAAGAGGTCGGTGATCATGCGGCTCCCACCCGGGTCCACGGCGTCAGCAGGTTTCGCGAGCCCACCAGCACGAGGTCGACGACCAGCGCCAGCAGCAGGGTCAGCACGATGCCGACCACGATCGGCGAGAAGTACTCGCGCTGGAAGCCGTCTGTGAAGAGCACGCCGAGGCCGCCGGTGCCGATCAGCGCGCCGACGCTGACCAGGCTGATGTTGCTGACCGACGCGACGCGCACGCCGGCCGCCAGCACGGGCACCGACAGCGGCAGTTCGACGGCGAAGAACCGCCGCACCGGCTTGTAGCCGACCGCGGTCGCGGCGGCGACCACCGGCGGCGGCACCGCGTCGAGGGCGTCGAGCACCGGCCGGACCAGCAGTGCCGTGGTGTAGGTGGTCAGCGCGACGACGACGTTGACGCTGTCCAGGATCTTCGACCCGATCAGGCCGGGGATGACGACGAACAGCGCGAGCGACGGGATCGTGTAGAGCAGGTTCGCCACGACCATCAGCACCTGCCGCGCGGGCCGCCAGCGGTGGCCGAGCCAGCCCGCCGCGATGGCCAGCACGATGCCGAGCACCAGCGGGAGCAGCGCCAGGTAGACGTGGTCGCCCAGGTCGCCGAGGATCTGGCCGCGGTTGTTCGCGCTGCTCAGGTACCGCCCGAGCTCGTCGAAGAAGCTCATGACGCCTGGGGCGTGCCCTCGATGACGTCCAGGACCTGCCGCGCGACCACGGCGCCGAGCACCCGGTGTTCTTCGTCGACGACCACGCCGAGGCTGGCCGGCGACGACAGCGCCGCGTCGAGCGCGCCGCGGATCGGCGTCCCCCGCACCCACAGCGAGCCGCCGGCCACCAGGTCGTCCTCGCCGAGCGGACCGTCCACAGTGGAGTTCGGGGGCAGCCAGCCGCGGGGCTGCTTCTCGGTGTTGACCGCGAGCCGCCAGCCGTCGCTCGCCGCGACCGTGGCGCCGACCTCGATCAGCTCCAGCTCCTTGACCTCGACCCCTTCGGCGGAGAGGAACGACAGGCCGCGGTAGCCGCGGTCACGGCCGACGAAGGACGCGACGAAGTCGTCGACCGGGTGCCGGAGGACGTCGGCGGGCGTGCCGTACTGGGCCAGCTTGCCGCCGACCCGCATCACCGCGACCTTGTCGCCGAGCCGGACGGCCTCGTCGATGTCGTGGGTGACGAACACGATCGTCTTGCCCAGCTGCGACTGCAGCCGCAGCAGCTCGTTCTGGAGGTCCTCGCGCACGATCGGGTCGACCGCGGAGAACGGCTCGTCCATCAGCAGTACCGGCGAGTCCGCGGCGAGCGCGCGGGCGACGCCGACGCGCTGCTGCTGGCCGCCCGAGAGCTGGGCCGGGTACCGCTTGCCGAGCTCGACCGGCAGGCCGATGATCTCCAGCAGCTCGGCGGCCCGCTTGCGCGCCTTCGCCTTGTCCCAGCCGGAAAGCAGCGGCACGGTGGCGATGTTGTCCAGGACCGTCCGATGTGGAAAGAGCCCGGCGTGCTGGATGACGTAGCCGATGCCGCGGCGCAGCAGGGCCGGGTCGCCCTCGGCGACGTCCTTGCCGTCCAGCAGCACCTGGCCGCCGGTCGGCTCGACCATCCGGTTGATCATCCGCAGCGACGTCGTCTTGCCGCAGCCGGACGGGCCGACGAACACGGTGATCGTGCCGTCTTCGACCGTGAGGTTCAGCTTGTCGACGGCGACCGTCCCATCCGGATACTGCTTGGTCACGTCGCGGAATTCGATGGTCACTGCCACTCCCCATGTCCCGGTGGATTCGACCGTAGCCGAGTCCGCGGTGGTTGGCACGCTGTTCCGAGGGGTGGCTACTAGGCTCAGAGTCCGTGAAGGCTCTCGACGACGTCCTCGCCGCGCACGGTGTCGGCGTCCGCCCGCTGTACCGCGTCCTCGACCTGCTGCGCACCGGCGACCACGACCTCGGCGAGCTGGTCCGGTTGAGCACCGCCCCGCGGCGCAGCGTGGAAGCCGTCCTCGCCGCGCTCGGCGACGACCTGGACCGCAGCGGCGACCGCCTGCGCATCGCCCCCGGCGTCGCGGCGTCGTACCTGCAGTACCGCGCGCCGCGCTACGCCGACCCGCTCGACGAAGCCGTCGCGGCGCACGAGCTGCTGCCGAAGGTCGCCGAGTGGGTGGCCGAGGTGCCGTCCCCGCTGGCCGCGCTCGACCACGTGCAGGCCGCGCCGGAGACCGTGCTGCGCCGCGCGCTCTGGCTGGACGCGCAGTACGACCTCACCGCCACCCGCCTGCTGTTCCTCGGCGACCACGACCTGACGTCGCTGGCCGTGCGGGCGATCTGCCCGTCGGCGACCCTGACCGTCGCCGACCTCGACGAGCGCGTGCTCGCCTACCTCGACGACCGCGGCGGCCGCGAGATCCGGACCGTGCACGCGGACCTGCGGGTCGGGCTGCCACCCGCGTTGAGCAGCGGCTTCGACCTCGTGTTCAGCGACCCGCCGTACACGCCCGAAGGCATGGGGCTGTTCGCGGCGCGCGGGGTGCAGGCGCTGCGCGAGCCGAGCGAGGGACGGCTGCTGCTGGCGTACGGCTACAGCCCGCGGCACCCGGCGCTGGGCGCGCAGGTGCAGCGCTCGCTGGCGACGCTCGGGCTGACGTTCGAGGCGATCCTGCCCGGCTTCAACCGCTACTTCGGCGCTCAGGCGATCGGCAGCGCGGCGGATCTGTACGTCTGCCAGCCGACGGCGAAGGCCAAGAAGATGCGCAGCGGCAAGGCGATCTACACGCACGGGCCGCAGTCGGTGGAGGCGGCCGGGACGAAACCGGCGCTGCTGGAGAAGCTCAAGGAGATCGCCGGCGCGGGCGGCCTCGCGCTGGAATCGCGGCCGGTGGACTGGTCGATCTCCGGCCCCGAGGGCGACGCGGTCGCGATGGACCTCTCGGCCGACCCGGGCCCGTGGCTGCTGCGGACGCTGCTGGGCACGAACGCCCGCCGCCTGGCCCTGCTGCTGCCGAACGCCCACCCGGACTTGGCGGACCAGGCGTCCCAGGAAGCGCTGGCGTCACTCGTCCGGGGGAAGTACGCGCTGCGGTACCTGCGGAGCACGCCGGACAACCGGCACGCGGTGGTGGTCGCGGAGGCGGTGGCGCACCAGGACGAGGTCCTGACCCGCGCCCACGCCCGGCTGGCGAACGTCTCGCTCGACGTCCCGGACGACCTGGTGGACCTCCGCCTGGTCGACGTCCCCCGCCACCGCCTGGCCGACCTGCTCGGTTCCTGAGCCTGCCGCAGCCGTCGTGAGTGGCAAGGCGGGTGCTAACCCCCTTTAACACACAACAACGGCCGCGCCAGGGCCAACAGGCCGAGAAGCAG
>NZ_JBSFNC010000124.1:0-27465 GCF_053586895.1 Amycolatopsis sp. NPDC003731
ACTCATTCGGGACCTCTGACGTCCCGAATGAGTCATTCGCGACATCGGTGCCGGCCTCGCGCTCCCGGGGCCGGATTCGTCCGGTTGCGGGGGCGTGTGCGCCAAATGCTCGAGGCCGCCCGGCGCTTGCGGTTTACGCTGCGCCGGACGGCCTCGTCTCCCCGGTCCCCACCGGTAGAACCAGTATGGCCACGGGTGATCTTCGCGCGCCAGTCGTCTCACTCGATCGTGGGGCGCACGAGTTGCCGCCCCTGGGTACTTGATCGACGATCCGGTGCAAATCCGTGGAGGGAGTCGGTATGGGCGAGCAACTGAAGGACGGGCTCGGGCAGGCGTGGGCCATGGTGGCCACGTTCGTCCCGAAACTCGTGGGATTCCTGATCATCCTGCTGATCGGCTGGTTGATCGCGAAAGCCGTCTCGAAAGGGCTGGCGCTCGTGCTCGGGAAAGCCGGTTTCGGGAAACTGGTCGAGCGGACCGGGCTGAGCGGAAAGGTCGGCCAGCAGAAGATCGACGCGACCGGGATCCTGGTCAAATTGGTCTACTACTTCATTCTGCTGATCGCGCTGCAGCTGGCGTTCGGCGTGTTCGGGCCGACCAACCCGGTGAGCCAGCTGCTCAACGACATCATCGCGTTCCTGCCGCGGATCGTGGTGGCGCTGGTGCTCGTGGTGGTGGCCGCGGCGATCGCGAAGGTGGTGCGTGACGTCGTCGCGTCCGCGCTGTCCGGCCGGGGCGCGGCCCGCCCGCTGTCGCTGGGGGCCTATTGGCTGATCATGGCGTTCGGCATCATCGCGGCCCTCGGACAGGTGAACATCGCGACGGCGATCACCGGCCCGGTGCTGATCGCGGTGCTGGCGACGATCGGCGGCGTGATCGTGGTCGGCTTCGGCGGCGGCCTGATCAAGCCGGCCCAGGACCGCTGGCGCGGCTGGATGGCGAACATGGAGCACCAGCTGGAGACCCCGGCCCAGCGCACGGGCGAGATGGGCACCGGCCCGGCCGCCCCGCGCGCGGCGGTCGGCGTGGACAGCACCCCGACGCCGCCGGTGGGCACCCCGCGCCCGCAGGTCTGATCGAAGGATCGCGGGGGAGTGGCGCGGGCCCGGCGGACGGGGATGCCGCCGGGCCCGCGCCGCGCTCCGAAGTCGCGAATGACTCATTCGGGACCTGCGAAGCCGCGAATGACTCATTCGGGACATCCCGCGGTGCCCGTTACCCTCACGGCATGGGGGTCGTCGCGGCGCTGTCGCGCTATCCGGTGAAGTCGATGGCCGGCGAACGCCTGGCCGAGGCGAAGGTCGGCGAACGCGGCCTCGACGGCGACCGCCTGTACGCGGTCCGTGATCCGGACGGCAAGTTCGGCAGCGGCAAGAACACCCGCCGTTTCCGGCGGATGCCCGGCCTGAACACCTTCGCCGCCCGCTACGACGGTGACGTCCCGGTCGTGACCCTGCCGGACGGCCGCACCGCCCGGGGCGACGCCGACATCGCGGCCGCCCTCGGCCGGCCCGGCGTCGCGCTGACGAAGGAAGCGGACGTCCCGCACCACGACGAGGCCGCCGTCCACCTGCTGACGACGTCGTCGCTGGCCTGGCTGGCCGAGCGCGCTCCCGGCGCCGGGATCGACGCGCGGCGGCTGCGGCCCAACATCCTGCTCGACACCGGCCCGGCGCCGGAGCTCGCCGAAGAGGCCTGGCTGGGGCGGCACGTCCGGATCGGCGAGGTCGAGCTGGAAATCCTGCGCAAGGCCGTCCGCTGCGTGATGGTCGACCTGCCCTGGGACGGGCTCCCGGCCGTGCCCGGGCTGCTCAAGACGATCACCGGCGCGAACGGCATGACGCTCGGCGTGCACGCCCGGGTCGTCCGCGGCGGCACGCTGCGCGTCGGGGACGTCCAGTCCGTGGGATGTCTCGCCCCTCACACTCCCTAGGGAATTCGCCCGCCGGCGAGCATGTTGGGAGCGGTAGGACGAAAGGGGCGTGACGTGGACTTCCTGCTGCACCACGGGATCACCGTGCTCGGCCAGTGGATTTCGATCGCGGAGCTCGCCGGGCAGGTGTTCGCGCTCGCCGTCGTGTTCCTCGCGCAGCGTCGCACCCTGTGGACGTGGCCGGTGCAGGTCGGGGCCACCGTGCTGCTGTTCGCCGTCTACGTCTCCGCGCACCTCGGCGGGCTCGCCGCGCGGCAGGTCGCCATCCTCGCCATCTCCGTCTACGGCTGGTGGGCCTGGACGCGCCGCCAGGACCCGGTGTTCGGCGTCGTCGTCCGCAAGGGCCGGCTCGCCGAACGGCTGGCCATGATCGGCGCCTTCGCCGTCGGCACCACCGTGATGGCGCTGGTCCTCGACGCCCTGAACGCGTCCTGGGCGCCCTGGCCGGACGCCGCCATCTTCGTCGGCACCCTCGTCGCCTTCGGGGCGCAGGGGCTCGGGCTGGTCGAGTTCTGGCTGGTCTGGCTGGCCGTCGACGCCATCGGCGTCCCGCTGCAGATCTCCTCCGGGCTCTACTTCTCCGCCGCGATCTACATCGTGTTCGCCGGCCTGGTCGTGCACGGCTGGTGGAGCTGGAACCGCTCCGCCCAGCGCGTCGCCGCCCGGCCCGGGGTCACGGCAGCATCCAGCTGAGCACCGCGGTGCTCTGACCCAGGACGATCAGGCACATCACCAGCAGCAGCCCGACGCTCCACGGCAGCACCTTCCGCAGCAGTTTCCCCTCTTCGCCGGGCAGGTTCGCCGCCACGCAGGCGATGGTGAGGTTCTGCGGCGACACCATCTTGCCGAGGACGCCGCCGGAGCTGTTGGCCGCGGCCAGCAGGTCCGCGGGCAGGCCCGTCTGGTGCGCCGCCGTCACCTGCAGGGCGCCGAACAGCGCGTTCGCCGAGGTGTCGGACCCCGAGACGGCGACGCCGAACCAGCCCAGCACCGGGGAGAGGAACGCCAGCCCGGCGCCCGCGGCGGCGATGAACGTGCCGATCGTGGTCGTCTGGCCGGACAGGTTCATCACGTAGGCCAGCGCGAGCACGCCGGTGACGGTGAGGATCGCGAACCGCAGCTCCTTGACCGTGGCCAGCCACTCCCGCGCGGTGTCGCTCGCCGAAACGGCCAGCAGCGCCGCCGTGATGACGCCCGCCAGCAGCACCAGTGTCCCGCCGGTGTTGAGGAACGGCAGCGAGAACGTGTTGCCGGACACCGGTTTCCCGTTCGGCCCGGCGACGTTCAGCCCGGGCCATTGGAACTTCCAGGTCGCCTTGTCCAGCAGCCGCTTGACCGGCGGCAGCACCGCGACCGAGAAGATCACGATGATGAGCAGGTACGGCAGGTACGCCTTGACGACGTCGCCGCGCGCGTCCTCCGGCGGCGCTTCGGCGGTCGCCGTGCCGCCGGTGCCGATCCGGACGGCTTCGGGCACCGGGCGCCGGGTCTGGGGGAGGGCGACCAGCGCGGCCGCGCCGGCCAGCGCCGCGCCGATGTCGGCCAGCTGCGGGGACACGTAGTTCGAGGCGAGGAACTGCACGAGCCCGAACGCGACCCCGCAGACGAGCGCGGGCAGCCAGGTGTCCTTCAGGCCGCGCTTGCCGTCGACGATGATCACCAGCAGCAGCGGCACGACCAGCGCGAGCAGCGGCGTCTGCCGCCCGACGATCGACGAGACGTCCTGCAGCGGCAGGCCGGTGACCTGGGCGAGGGTGACGACCGGGGTGCCCATGGCGCCGAACGCGACCGGCGCGGTGTTGGCGACCAGCGCGACGACGGCGGCCTTGACCGGGTGGAAGCCGACGGCGACGAGCATCACGGCGCTGATCGCGACCGGCGCGCCGAACCCGGCGAGGGCTTCCATCAGCGCGCCGAAGCAGAAGGCGATGATCAGCGCCTGGATGCGCGGGTCGTCGGAGATCCGGCCGAACGAGCGGCGCAGGACGTCGAAGTGCCCGGTCCGCACGGTGAGCCGGTAGATCCACAGCGCGTTGACGACGATCCACATGATCGGCCACAACCCGAACGCGGCGCCTTCGAGCGCCCCGGAGACGGCCTGCACGACCGGCATCCCGTACGCGGCGACGCCGACGACGAGGGCGACGAGCAAGCCGATGAGGGCGGCGTGGTGGGCTCGCATCCGCACGGCCCCGAGCAGCACGAGGACGGTGGCGAGCGGCAGCACGGCGACCAGCGCGGACAGGCCCAGCGAACCCAGCGGAGTCAGATCCTGGACGAACACGGGCGACCTCCGTTTTCCACGATGCGAAAACGGCCTTTCGGCGGGTGCCCGAGATCTTCGTCACAAACCAGGCGGTCCGTCAAGAAGTTGAGACCAGTTGGCCCAACGGGTCAGTGCTTCACGGCTTCGGCAGCACGGCCAGGGCGGTCTCGGCGATCGCACGGATCTCGTCCGGTCCGACGCCGCCCTTGCCCAGGGCTTCGAGCCCGCGCAGGACGGCCAGCACCAGTCCGGCGAGGTGGGCGGGGTCGGCCTCGGCGGCGATGTCGCCCGCGCGCTGCGCGCCCGTGATGCACGCCGTCAGGGAGTCCTGCAGGGCGCGGAACGCTCGCCCGGTCCGCGTGGCGACGGCCTCGTCGTGCTCCGAGCATTCGGCCGCGCCCTTGGCCATCAGGCAGCCGCGGCGGTCCCGGTCGGCGACGACCGACTCGGCGATGGCTCGCACGTGGTCGCACAGCCGCCGGTGGGCGGTGTCGTCGGGGCCTTCGAGCTGGTGTCGTACGCCGTCGGTCGCTTCGGTGCAGTAGTAGTCGTAGACGCGCAGGTAGAGCGCGTGCTTGTCGCCGAAGGCGCCATACAGGCTGCCCTTGCCGAGGCCGGTCGCGGCGGCGATGTCGTCGACCTTCGTGCCGGCGTAGCCGTGTTCCCAGAACTGGTCCCTGGCCGCGCGCAGGACCGCTGTCTCGTCGAAGCTCCGGGGTCTCGCCATGGGATCAGGCTACCCATTCTTGACTATCTCGTCCAGAACGGCGTACGTTCTGGACGAGATAGTCAAGAACTGGAGGAGCAGCGTGAACCTGGAGAACAAGACCGCGGTCGTGACCGGCGGCGGCACCGGCATCGGGCTCGCCATCGCGAAGCGTTTCGCGGCCGAAGGTGCGCACGTGTTCATCACCGGCCGCCGCAAGGAAGTCCTCGACGAGGCGGTCGCCGAGATCGGGGGCGATGTGACGGCGATCCGGGCGGACTCGGCGAACTTGGCCGACCTGGACGCGCTCTACCGCGCGGTGGCCGAGCGCGGCCGCGGCCTGGACGTGCTGGTGGCCAACTCCGGCGGTGGCAGCTTCGCCCCGCTGGGCGAGATCACCGAGGAGCAGTTCGACAAGACCTTCGCCACGAACGTCAAGGGAGTGCTCTTCACCGTCCAGAAGGCGCTGCCGCTGCTGAACGCGAACGCGTCGATCATCCTCACCGGCTCGACGGCGTCGACCCGGGTCGACCCGGCCTTCAGCGTCTACGGGGCGACGAAGGCGGCGGTGCGCAACTTCGCCCGCGGCTGGGCGACCGACCTCAAGGGGACCGGGACGCGGGTCAACGTCCTGGCCCCGGGACCCACGCGCACCCCCGGCCTGCTCGGCCTCGTCGCCGAGGACGAGCAGCAAGGTTTGCTCGACAACCTCGCGGCGCAGGTCCCGCTCGGCCGGGTCGGGGAACCGGCCGAGATCGCCGCCGCGGCGCTGTTCCTGGCTTCCGAGGAGTCGAGCTTCGTCAACGGCATCGAGTTCTTCGTCGACGGCGGCGCGGCACAGGTCTAACGCAGGGTGGCGTGGCTCGGCGTCAGGTCCTTCAGGGTCCGGACGCCGAGCAGCTGCATCGTGCGGACCAGTTCGGTCCGCAGGATGTCGACGCAGCGCTGGACGCCGCGTTCGCCGCCGGCCATCAGGCCGTACAGGAACGCGCGGCCGATCAGGACGGCGTCCGCACCGCGGGCGATCGCCGCCACGATGTCGCCGCCGGACAGGATGCCCGTGTCGATCCAGACCTCCGCGCCGCCCTGGAGCTCGTCCAGCACCGCCGGGAGCAGTTCCAGGGGCGTGGGGGCGCGGTCGAGCTGGCGGCCGCCGTGGTTGGAGAGCAGCACCGCGTCCGCGCCGTGCTTGACGACGTCGCGGGCGTCGTCGACGTTCTGCACGCCCTTGACCACGAGCTTGCCCGGCCAGGTCTGCCGGACCCAGTCGAGGTCGTCGTAGTTCAGCGTCGGGTCGAACAGCTTGTTCAGCAGCTCGGCCACGGTGCCGCCGAACTGGTTGAGCGACGCGAACGTCAGCGGCTCGGTGGTGAGCAGGTTGAACCACCACGCCGGGTGGGTCGCCCCGTCGAGGAACGTCTTGAGGGTCAGCGCCGGCGGGATGGTCAGGCCGTTGCGGACGTCCCGCAGCCGGGCGCCCGCGACCGGGGTGTCCACGGTCAGCATGAGCGTGTCGTAGCCCGCGGCCCACGCCCGATTCATCAGATCTTCACCGGCACCGTGGTCGCGCCAGACGTAGAGCTGGAACCACTTGCGCGCGCCGGGCGCGGCCGCGGCGAGGTCCTCGATCGACGTCGTCGCCATCGTCGAAAGCCCGACCGGGATGCCGTTGCGCTCGGCGACGCGGGCCACCGCGCGTTCGCCCTCGTGCTGCATCATCCGGGTGAACCCGGTGGGGGCGAAGGCGAACGGCAGCGCCGACGTCTTCCCGAGGATCTCGCGGGTGGTGTCCACATCGGACACCCCGCGCAGCACGTTCGGGTGAAACTCGATGCGCCGGTACGCCTGCCGGGCACGCAGCAGGCTGTCCTCGAACTCGGCCGCGCCGTCGGTGTAGTCGAACGCCGCCCGCGGGGTGCGCTTGCGGGCGATCATCCGCAGGTCGGCGATGGTGTGCGCGTTCGCCAGCCGCCGGTCCGTCGGGTTCAGCACGATCGGCTTCGGCCGCAGGATCTGCTGCAGCTCGCTCGGCTTGGGCAACCGGCGCTTCGTCACCTTCATCAACTCCCTACGTGCCACGGGACCCGGCAGACATCGGATGTCTGCCGGGTCCCGAACCTAGCAGGAGGTCACGCGTTCCCGGAATCCGACGTCTGCGGCCCGGCGGCCGCGATGTCGTCGAGCCGGTACTTCGTGGCCGCTTCGAGGACCTTCGCCTGGTCGACCTCGCCGCGCTTGGCCAGGATCGACAGCGCCCCGACGGTGATCGACTCGGCGTCGACCAGGAACTTCCGCCGCGCCGCCGGCCGGGTGTCGGAGAACCCGAAGCCGTCCGTGCCCAGCGTCAGCATGTCGGTCGGGACGTACGGGCGGATCAGGTCCGGTACCGCGCGCATCCAGTCCGACACCGCCACGACCGGCCCGTTCGCGCCCTTGAGCGCCTCGGTGACGTACGGCACGCGCGGCTCGCTGCCCGGGTAGAGCAGGTTGTCGTGGTCGATCTCGACGGCCTCGCGCCGCAGCTCGGTCCACGACGTGGCCGACCACACCGCGGCCCGCACGCCCCACTCCTCGGCCAGCATCTTCTGCGCCTTCAGCGCGTCCGGCATCGTGACGCCCGAGACCAGGATCTGCACCTCGGGACCGTCGCCTCCGGGCGCGTCGGCGTACTTGTACAGACCCTTGAGCAGGCCGTCGACGTCGAGGTCCTCCGGCTCGGCGGGCTGCTGATACGGCTCGTTGTAGATCGTCATGTAGTAGAAGACGTTCTCGCCGTTGCCGTCCGGGCCGGTCTCGCCGTACATCCGGCGCAGGCCGTCCTTGACGATGTGCGCGATCTCGAACGACCACGCCGGGTCGTAGGCCACCGCGGCCGGGTTGGTCGCCGCCAGCAGCAGCGAGTGCCCGTCCGCGTGCTGCAGACCCTCACCCGTGAGGGTGGTCCGGCCGGCGGTGGCGCCGAGGACGAACCCGCGGGCCATCTGGTCGGCGGCGGCGTACAGGCCGTCACCGGTCCGCTGGAACCCGAACATCGAGTAGAAGATGTAGATCGGGATCATCGGCTCGCCGTGCGTCGCGTACGACGTGCCGACGGCGGTGAACGACGCCGTCGAGCCGGCCTCGTTGATGCCTTCGTGCAGTAGCTGGCCCTTCTCGGACTCCTTGTAGGCCAGCATCAGGCTCGCGTCGACCGACGTGTAGGTCTGGCCGTGCGGGTTGTAGATCTTGGCCGTCGGGAACATCGAGTCGAGGCCGAAGGTGCGGGCCTCGTCCGGGATGATCGGGACGACGCGCTTGCCGATCTCGGAGTCCTTCGCCAGCTCGCGGACCAGCCGGACGAACGCCATCGTGGTGGCGACCTCCTGCTTGCCGGAGCCCTTCCGGATGCCCTCGTAGACCTTGTCGCCGGGCAGCACCAGGGCCTTGGCGGCCTTGGGACGGCGTTCCGGCAGGAACCCGCCGAGCGCCTTGCGGCGGCCGATCATGTACTCGATCTCGGGCGAGTTGGCGCCCGGGTGGTAGTACGGCGGCAGCTTCGGGTTGCGCTCGAGCTCCTCGTCGCTGATCGGGATCCGCTGCGAGTCGCGGAACAGCTTCAGGTCGTCGAGGGTGAGCTTCTTCATCTGGTGCGTGGCGTTGCGGCCCTCGAACGCCGGGCCGAGGCCGTAGCCCTTGATGGTGTGGGCCAGGATCACCGTCGGCTGGCCGTGGTGCTCCAGCGCCGACTTGTACGCCGCGTACACCTTGCGGTAGTCGTGGCCGCCGCGCTTGAGGTTCCAGATGTCGGCGTCCGAGAGGTCCTTGACCAGGTCCTTCGTCCGCGGGTCGCGGCCGAAGAAGTGCTCGCGGACGAAGGCGCCGTCGTTGGCCTTGTACGTCTGGTAGTCACCGTCGGGGGTGACGTTCATCAGGTTGACCAGCGCGCCGTCGCGGTCGGCGTGCAGCAGCGAGTCCCACTCGCGGCCCCAGATCACCTTGATGACGTTCCAGCCGGCGCCGCGGAAGTACGACTCCAGCTCCTGGATGATCTTGCCGTTGCCGCGCACCGGGCCGTCGAGCCGCTGCAGGTTGCAGTTGATCACGAAAGTCAGGTTGTCGAGGCCCTCGCCGGCCGCGACGTGGATGAGGCCGCGGGACTCGGCCTCGTCCATCTCGCCGTCGCCGAGGAACGCCCAGACGTGCTGGTCGTCGGTGTTCTTGATGCCGCGGTCGCGCAGGTAGCGGTTGAACCGGGCCTGGTAGATGGCGTTCATCGGGCCGAGGCCCATCGACACCGTCGGGTTCTCCCAGAACTCCGGCATCAGCCGCGGGTGCGGGTACGACGGCAGGCCGCCGCCCTCGCCGGCGTGGCTGAACTCCTGGCGGAAGCCGTCGAGCTGCGACTCGCTCAGGCGGCCTTCGAGGAACGCGCGGGCGTAGATGCCGGGGGAGGCGTGGCCCTGGATGTAGATCTGGTCGCCGCCGCCGGAGTGGTCCTTGCCGCGGAAGAAGTGGTTGAAGCCCACCTCGTAGAGCGCGGCCGAGGAGGCGTAGGTCGAGATGTGGCCGCCGACGCCGACGCCGGGACGCTGCGCGCGGTGCACCATGATCGCGGCGTTCCAGCGGATCCAGGCGCGGTAGCGGCGCTCGATGTCCTCGTCACCGGGGAACCAGGGCTCGTTCTCGGTGGGGATCGTGTTGACGTAGTCCGTCGAGGTCAGGGCCGGGACGCCGACGTTCCGCTCCCGGGCGCGCTCGAGGATGCGCAGCATCAGGTACCTGGCTCGCTGCTGCCCGCCCCTCGCGAGGGCCTCGTCGAAGGAGTCCAGCCACTCGGCGGTCTCCTCCGGGTCGATGTCGGGCAGGTGCGCCGCCAGTCCGTCACGGATGACGCGTACGCGTGCCGGGGTCTCCTTGCCGGAGGCGCCGTCGTTCTGCGGGGCCAAGGGGTCTCCTTGCGAAAAGTTGTAGCCGGTGGTGCTCGTACGCGGGGGTGTACGACTCTCCATCGTCGTCTTCCGTCCCGGCTTCCGCACCGCTACTTGGCGGTAACATAGACCGGCCCGGTCGAGCCACTCCCTGCGCGCGGTGTATCGCGCGCGCGTTTTCTTCTCCCCCACCCTAGGGGACGACCCCCGGAGGGGTGGCAGACCGGGGGCGCCAGGCACCCGAAACGCCGTCGCGGGCGGCCGGTGGCGGGCCGTATCCTGCGACACGAGTTGTCAAAGATCCGGTGTGGACGGTTGCGCGCGGAGCCTCACCAGTGTTCGCTATCGGCAACCGGGTAGCCGAGTGTGGCGCCGTCGTACCCTCCGAGGGGCTGGGGGACGCCGCACTCCGTCGCAGTTGGAGGAGTGAAAGCAGTGGTCGCCGCGGGAGACGCTGATCAGAGCAGCGTCGCCGAGAGGCTCGGCATCAAGCCCGAGATGGTGGTCCAGGAGATCGGCTGGGACGAGGACGTCGACGACGACGTCCGCGCGGCGATCGAGGAGCAGATCGGCGGGGACATCCTCGACGAGGACGCCGACGAGGTCATCGACGTGGTGCTGCTCTGGTGGCGCGAGGACGACGGCGACCTGGGCGACGCGCTCATCGACGCCAGGGGCCCCCTGGAGGAGACCGGCGTGATCTGGGTGCTCACCCCCAAGACGGGACAGCCCGGGCACGTCGAGCCGAGCGAAATCGCCGAAGCGGTGCCCGCCGTCGGCCTGGCCCAGACCGCCAACATCAGTGTCGGCCCGAACTGGATCGGCACCCGCCTGGTGTCGCCGAAGTCGAAGTCGAAGCAGCGCTGAACAAGTCCCGCCGGACGGACACGATAGGGTTGTCGTCGCAGGCACGTGTCCGTTCGGGAGAGGAAACGCTGGTATGACTGTCGCGGTCGGTTCTGAGGCCCCCGACTTCACGCTCAAGGACTACAACATGCAGCCGGTCCAGCTGTCGTCCTTCCGGGGTGACAAGCCGGTGCTGCTGGTCTTCTACCCGTTCGCGTTCAGCGGCATCTGCACCGGCGAGCTCTGCCAGCTCCGCGACGAGTTCGCGGACTACGACGGCAAGGGCGTCCAGGTCCTGGGCGTCTCGGTCGACACGCCGTTTTCGCTCAAGGCGTGGGCCGAGAAGGAGGGCTACCAGTTCCCGCTGCTCTCGGACTTCTGGCCGCACGGCGAGGTGGCCCAGGCGTACGGCGTGTTCAACGCCGAAGCCGGCCTGGCGATCCGCGGCACGTTCCTGATCGACTCGACCGGCATCGTCCGGTTCGCCGAGGTCAACGGGCCCCGCGACGCGCGCGACCAGCAGGGCTGGAAGAAGGCCGTGGCCGAACTGGCAGCTTGAGTTTCCCGCGGCGGCGGTCCGGCACCGGCCCGCCCCCGTGAGGGCGCATAGCTCAGCGGAAGAGCACTCGGCTTACACCCGAGCGGTCGCAGGTTCGAACCCTGCTGCGCCCACCAGCGAAACGGGGCCCTCGAGCGCGTCGAGGGCCCCGTTGTCATCTCCGCGAGGTCAGGTCTCGCGGTAGCCGCTGACCGCGTGGACGGTGCCGTCGACGGAGGCCGAACGCCCGTCGGGCCAGGAGATGGTGCCCGCCGGGTGAGCCACGAAGGCCCGCGTGCCCGCCGGTGACCCGACCGCCCCAGCCGGCCGTCAACGCAGGCGCTCCGGCCCTGGTCATCCGGCATTTTCCGGCACAACCGTGACCGGCTCGGCGTCCGCAGCCTCGGTCCGGCGCATGGTCGTCACCAGCAACGCCAGCCCCGCGAACAGCACCGCCGCGATCACGCCCGTCACGTTGAGCGCTGTCGTGAACGCCGCCTTCGCCTGCTCCGCCAGCGCCGGCCGGGTGATGTCCGCCGCGAGCGTCGTGCCCGCCGGGAAGACGCCGCGGTACACCGCTGCCGCCGTCAGGCCGATCAGGGCCAGGCCCAGCGAGCCGCCGAGGTAGTTGCCGGTGTCGGCCATCGAGGCCGCCGAACCCGCGCGCTCCGGTGGGACCGAGCCCAGCACCAGGCCGATGCCGAGGGCGAACAGCGGGCCCGTGCCCAGCGTCAGCACCGTGATGCCCAGCACGACCGGGACCAGGCCGTCGGTGACCACCAGCAGCAGGCTGCCCGCCGCCGACACCGCGAGACCGCCCGCGATCGCCGTGGCCGGAGGCATCCAGCGGGTCAACGCCGGCGCCGTCATCGTGCCCGCCGCCACGCCGAGGCCCATCGGAGCGAACAGCAGGGCCGAGACGAGCGGCGAATGCCCGAGGACGCCCTGCAGGTACTGCGTCACCAGCAGCCCGACGCCGGCCATCGCGACGCCGGCGAACACCAGCGCCACCAGCACCGCGGTGAACGGGCGGTTCCGGAACAGCCGCAGGTCCAGCAGCGGCGACGACGTCGTCAGCTGGCGGCGGGCGAAGACGGCGCCCAGCAGCGCCCCGGCGGCGATCGCCGCGAGCGGCAGGACCAGCGAGCCGGTGGCCAGCTGCTTGAGGCCGAACACGATCAGCAGCACGGCGGTCAGCGAGAGCGCCACGCCGGGCAGGTCCAGCCGCCCGGACGCCGGCGCGCGGAACTCCGGCAGCAGGAACGGGCCCGCGACGAGCAGCACGGCGACGGCCGGAACGGCGACCAGGAACACCGAGCCCCACGAGAAGTGCTGGAGCAGGAAGCCGGCGAACACCGGGCCGGCCGCGCCGCCCGCGAACTGGCAGGTGGCCCAGATCGAAACGGCCTTCCCGCGCTGCTTTTCGTCGCGGAACATGTTCGTGATCAGGGCGAGCGTCGACGGCATGAGCGTCGCCCCGGCCACCCCGAGCGCCCCGCGCACGACGATGAGCATGATCGGCCCGGTCGAGAACGCGGCGACGATCGAGAGGAGCCCGAAGGCCCCGCCGCCGGCGAGCAGCAGGCGCCGTCGCCCGATCCGGTCGCCGAGCGTGCCCATGGTGATGACGAACCCGGCGACGACGAAGCCGTAGCTGTCGGTGATCCACAACTGCTCGGTGCTGTTCGCGCCGAGGTCCGCGCTCAGCTGCGGCAAGGCGAGGAACAGCGAGGTCATGTCCATCGCGACGAGCAGGGTGGGCAGCACGAGCACCGCCAGGCCCAGCCACTCCCGCCGTCCGGCCGGCTTCTCCATTTCGGCTCCTTCTCCGTGGTTCGTTTGCCGGGAGGTCGGAGCCGGGACGGGGGACCGGACACGGCGCGGGAACTTTTTTCGCGGCCGGCTCGTCGGACGAGCCGTCGCCGCCGCGCTCGAACCGCGCCACGAGGTCGTTCCCGTGTCGCGGACGTCCCCGCTCGCCGCGGACCTCAACGACCCCGTCTCGCTCGATGCGCTGTTCGCGACCGCCGCGGACGCCGTCGTGTGCTGCGCCGCCAACGTCCTGCTGCGCCCGCTCGCCGTGCCGACCGACGAGCAGGTGCTCGACGACCTGCGCGCCAAGCTGCTCGGCCAGGTCGCGCTCGCCCGGCGCGCGGCGAGGCACCTGCCCGCCGCGGGCTCGATCACGCTCACCGGCGGGACGTTCACCGAGCCGATCCCGGGCAGCGGTCTCGGCGCGCTCGTCAACGCCGGCGCCGCGGGACGCCGGTGGCCGTCGTCGTGCCCGCTGATCGGGAAGCTTTGTCAAAATCCGCGCGCAGAACCCCTATCTTGTTGTGCGAAAAGCAAAAAGCGCTCCTCGGGCGTAACGGGTGATCGAGTCCGGCCGACAGGCAGGTCGGCAAGTGACCAACTCACCTGAGGGGGAACCTGTGAAGGGTTCAGGGTTTTTGAAGCGAGCCGTAGTCGTCGCGGTGCCCGTGCTGGCCGTGCTCCTGGGGGCCGTGCCGGCGCAGGCGCAGCCGGTCGCCACCGGAGCGCTGTCGTTCAGCGGGGACGAAGGCGACTACATCAGCGGGGGCGGTTCCTACGCCTACTCCACCGAAGCGAAGGACCGGCTCACGGTCAACGCGTCGGAGGACCGCAACCACATCGCGGTGAGCGTCAGCGGCTTCAACAGCGACTGGTGGACGCTCGACCTGGCCGCACCCAGCGGCACGGGCCTGACCGCCGGCACCTACGACGGGGCGACGCGCTACCCGTTCCAGGGTGCCAACGCGCCGGGGCTGGACCTGAGCGGCAACGGCCGGGGCTGCAACACCCTGACCGGGACGTTCACCGTGCAGAACGTCGTCTTCGGGCCGCACGGGTACGTCCAGGCGCTCGACGCCACCTACGAGCAGCACTGCGAAGGGGGCACGGCCGCCCTGCGCGGTGAGGTGCACATCGCGAACCCGCCGGCCCCGGCGGAGCTGGCGATCGGGCTCAAGGTGGCCACCGACGGCACCGCGAGCACGCTCAACGGCAACGCGTACCTGCACGGCACCGTCGAATGCACCGGCCCGGCGAAGGTCACCTTGAGCGGGGCGGCGACGCAGGTCAAGCACAACGTCATCATCCGCGGCAACTACTCGGTGCAGGTCGCCTGCACGCCGGGTACGGCGGCGCCGTGGAAGGCGACCGTGGTCCCGACGGGCACCACGCCGTTCCAGAAGGGCCAGGCCGAGGTCGTCACCCAGGCGACCGCGCTCGACCCGAACTACAACACCAACGTCTCGGTCGACACCACCACGGTCGTCACCCTGGCGAAGGGCTGAGTTCCCGGCCGTGGGGCCGCCTGCTCCGGGCGGCCTCACGGCCTTACGCCGCGTGCCAGGCGTGCTCGGCGAAGACCTCGTCGAGCGGGGCGCGGGTGAGGCGGTTCGCGTACGTCGACAGCGTGTACGTTCCGATGCCCAGCACCACCTCCAAGGCGTTCCGCTCCGTGTAACCGGCGCCGGTGAACGCCTCCAGCGCTTCGGCCGGCGCCTCGCCGCGCGTGTCCATCGCCGCGTGGACGAAGACGCGCAGCGCCTCCAGCCGCGGGTCCGGCAGCGAGGCTGCCGCCCGCAGCGCCGCCACGAGTTCCGCCGGCGCGTTGAGGCGGGTCAGCGTGGCCGTGTGCATCGCCACGCAGAGGTGGCACTCGTTGCGCGCCGCCACGGTCATGATCAGCACTTCGCGTTCCAGTGCCGTCAGGGTCGTGGTCTCGAAGATGGCGCTGAGCTTCAGGAATCCGTTGAGCAGTTCCGGTGAGGTCGCCAGCCGGGCGACGGCGGACGGCACGCGGCCGAACTTCTTCGCGGTGGCCGTCATCGCGGGGCGGGCGGCGGGGGGTGCAGACTCCGGGGTGTGATCGGCGAACAAGGCGTCTCCCGAGTTAGGATCGACAACGTGGTTGTCGAAACCGTAAACCAGGTTGTCGAGTTTGGCAAGGTCCGATGACGGACACGCCGGGCTACGAGCTGCCCTTCCTGCTCTTCGGTGGTTTCCGCACGCTCATCGACCGCCTGCACGCCGAGCTCGCCCGCCGCGGCCACCCCGACGTGCGCCCGTCGTACGGCTTCGCGATGCAGGCCATCGGCGTCCAGGGCGCGACGGCATCGGAGATCGGCCGCCGCCTGGGCGTGTCCAAGCAGGCGGCGGGCAAGACGGTGGAACGGCTCGAGGCGCTCGGGTACGCCGAGCGCGCCGACGACCCGGCGGACGCCCGCCGCAAGATCGTCCGCCTGACGGCCCACGGCGTCGATGCGCTCCGGAAGTCCGCGGAAATCTTCGACGAGCTGCGCGGGGAGTGGGCTCGGGTGGTGGGGGCGGAGCGGATCGCCGCGCTGGAGAACGACTTGCGCGCGGTCGTGGGCCCGGCGGCGTACCGGCTGGACGCCGCCGGGTGGCTGGCGGGCTGACCGAGGGCCGGCGCGGGAGTCCGGGTCGGTGCGGGCCTCGGCCGGGAATCGTGGCGGGCCGCACGCGCAGCCCGGCTTATTCTGTTCGGTTCATCGCTCGGGCTTGCTCGCGCGGGGGACCAGGGGAAACAGTCGCTGTAGTTCGTCGTCCAGGTCGGAGAACTCGAAGTGGAAGCCGAGCTCCGTGAAGCGTGCAGCGGCTTCGCGAATCGGCATTTCGGCGCGAATGGCGGCTCTGAGCAAGTCGGACAAGGTGACCGGTGTGAAGAGATCGAGCATCTCCCGGAGTGAAACCATGTCTTTGCACAGCAATGCAAGATCTCTGCTAGGCAATTCCTCGATTTCCGGCACGGAGTAACCAAGATAACGTAGACAGGCGCCGATTTGTATCGGCTCGACTCTTTCTTCCGCGGCGTGTTTGAGAATCAGTGGCAGTGGAACCTTGCTCTGCCCCGACGCGGCCGGCGCGGACAGGCCTGGCGGAATCAATTGTGGGTCCAGGCCGTCGACGTCCGGAAAGCTCTCGGCCGTGAGTCCGAATCTGGCCAGCCGTCGGGCCACGTCTGCGGAACGGTAACCGGATTGCGTCACTGCCTCCGCGAACTCACGCAAGTCCACCGTGGTGGCGCGATCGCTCGGGGAAGTGTGAGGGGAGATCGCTTGCAGTACCGTTCGATCTCCGGGGTCCGGTACCGGCATGAGGCGTGCGGCTTCGCAGACCTCGAAGCCCATGGCTTCGAGCCGGGTTACCGCCTCTTCTGGCGTCAGATTCACGTCCAGCAGAGCTTGGATAAATTCCCGTGGACCTATTTGATCGGGCAATGTTGACGCGGGGAGCAAGGAGAGCAAGGGGGATGTCGACGGGATCAACTCCTCGTCTGTTGCAGTCAGTTGCTCAGGTGGCTGTTTATCGAGGTGAACTCCGAAACGTGCCAATGTGCGGGCGAGCTCGCCCGGTTGACAGCCGGCCCTCAGTGCATCACGACAGATGTCTTTCGTTCGCGGCCGGTGTCCGTGCTCCTTGGCCTCCTCCATCGCCTCGCGTAGTTGAGACGGGAGCGCTTCGAGGTCTGCCATGGTCACCTCGAAGTCAGGGACGTCGAGTCCCAGTCTCCGCAACCGATTGGCGGCTTCCGGCGGTTCCAAGCCGGTCGCTCGGGCGGCCAGGAGAACATAGAGGGCGGACACGGGTTCTCCGTGACGCAGGCAGGCATTTCCCAGCTCGAAGGGCGTTTCCCGGAAGTTGCTGATCAGCCGTACATCCGTGCCGTCGGCGCGGCCCGGAGGAACGATACGTGGAGCGTCGAGGCCGAGCTCGTCGAGTCGCTGAGCGATCTGGGCCATGGACATGTCCAGTTGAGCGCTGGCGATGACCACCTGGGCATGCAGGTCGATGCGGTGCCTGCGTCGTGGACTGTCGGCGGATTTGAGTGCGGACTTCATCAACACCATGTCGGCCGAGCTGATTTCGGATGGCGGCGGTAATTCTTCGCATTTGATTATAGAGAAACCCAATTTTGCCAGTCGTCGCATGGTCTTGGCCGGGCTGATTCCGAGATGGAAAGCAGCGCGCCAGACCGACGGCGGGAAGACTTCCACTTCGAATGCATCAAAGGAACGCGTGGAGTGCACCAATCTGATCAATGATTGATCTGAGGGGAGAGCCGGAAGCAATGTCTGGCCTGCGGCGCTTTCGGTGTGGATTGAATTCAATGCCAGCAACCGCCATAGCAAGAGGTGGGGCGGTACCTCGACGGTCGTGAAGTCCCGTCTCTCCCTTTTCAGGGAAGTGTCGTGTGCCAATTCAGGATCCAGTGCCATGATCCCCGCCACGTCGGCGGTGGTGTCGTATTGACCGATCCTCGTCGGCATGCTTTCGGTGATCGCCACGTTGGCGATGATATCGGCAATTCCCGGATTGTTCTCGGCAATATCCAGAGTCCACTGATATTCAAGAAGAGAACCGGAGTGTCGAAGCTCGTCGGCGGCCTGGTTCAGCAGTACCTCGGCCTCTTTGGAGACATCCTGCAGAACCGACATCCTGTCCACGCTTAGCCTGGGTGAATATCGACCGGTCAGATTGATCACGGCGCCACGCGGATCGGTGTTGCTCTCCGTTGCCGTGAGCACTCCGTGCTGGTTCTCGCAACGCACGTAGATGCCGTCGACGAGCAAGGCGCCTCCGTGCTCGCACCAGATGACCTGGCCGTTTTCGGACGGCGCCGCCCGGTGAAGCCGTCCGTACGCTTCGATGCTGTCCTCCCGTGCGGGGTGCCGGCGACGCGGTTCGAACTGGAACGGGTGCCAGTACTCCGTTTCTTCCTCGCCGTACTGAGCCGTGGTTTCGAATTCCGCGATGCCCAGCAACGCGCGCAAGGTCGCGACGCAGGACGGCGCGCTCGCCCCGTCCCGCAAGTGGAGTTTGACCTCCGTGCCCGGCCCGCGGCCGTCGTCGTCTGGACCGGTGAGCCGGTCGACGCGGAACAGATGGCCCGGCCCCGCGATGACGACCTTGACCAGCGGCAGGGGGTCTCCGACCAGGTTCAGCCGGCGGGTCGTGACTTCGATCCGGTCGGCGAGCATGAAGTAGCTCATCACCCCGATGCCGAACCGGCTATTGGGATGGATGTGGACGCCCTCGCTCTTCCACCGGGCGCGTTCCACCGCGAACTCGCGCCGGTCCGCGAACCGGATCCCCGCCTGCGAAAACACCTCGCGCAGCTCGGCCTCGCCCATTCCGACCCCGTTGTCGTGGCAGCTCAAGAAGTGCTGACCGCCCTCCTCCCACTGCCGGAACCGGATCTTCCCCGGCCACGGCAGGTTCCGCGGCCCGCCGCTCCGAGCGACGAGGTATTGGTGCCAGGCCTGGCGGTATCGGCAGGCGTCTAGCGCGTTCTGGTACAGCTCGCGGATGGCCAGCGACCGGTCCCGGTAGAGCTGCTCTCCCATGAGCAGCTCGCGCACGCGGGTCTCGTCGAGCCTGAACTTCGTGGTCGGGATCACGAACCCGAGCCGTCCGTCAGCCCTTCTCGCGGGCCTGACGTCTTCGTCCGAGGCCCGTCCCGGCAATGGCAGCAGCGGCGCTACCGCCGTTTCGTGCGCTGCCACCTCGCGAGCGGTACGGAGCACCTCCGACATGCGCGTCACGTGCTCGGTGAGCACCTCGTACACCGCTTCGTGCCGGCACTCGGCGTCCAGCCTCAGTGCCGTCGAAGTGCGTACCCAGCTGCTTCCGCACAGAGTGCGGCGAAGGTCCGCCAGCTCCACCTGGTGGTCGATGCCCAGGTGCTCGACGAGCGTGCTGGACAACGAGCCCGGCTCGATGGCCATGGTGTGGGCGAGTCCCAGGACGAGAGCGACGAGCCGGACTCGCAGCCGCTGACCACCCGGCCATTCCTCCGCCTGGTCGCGCGAACGCCATTCCTTCAGCTCACCGGGGGACAGGCGGAACACCTGCAAGATCTGCTTCAGCTGCTGTTCGAGCGACGTGGCCTGCGGCGATTCCAGCCCCAGTGACAGTTGCTCGACGGCCGGGGCCTGCCCGGCCGCGCTCTGGTCGAGCCACCGGTGGAACAGCCACCAGCAGATCGCCCGGCGGTCGGGATTCTGCTCCGGGAGGTGCCGGGCTCGCTCGACGAGGCGCTGCTGCTGACCACCGCCCAGGAAGAATTCGAAGTCGGGCTCCCCTTCACGGTCGGGGTGGCGTTCCAGCCGCATCGGGTCGACGCGGGACTGCGCTTCGACGGCGGTCTGCGCCCAGCGGGTGTGGTAGAGCAGCGGCGCGACCGTGAGCAGGAACGCCTCCACCGCGGAGAACTCGAGCGGAGCACCGGAGAGGTACCCGACGAGCTCACTGACTCGCCGCACCGTCCGCTCCGGCAGCTCCTCGTCGAGCCACGGGTCGTCGGCCAGTGCCGCTTCCACTGCCTTGCGGCGCTCGCCCTCCAGCTGCCGCAAGGCGGCTAACGCCTGCTCTCGCAGCTCCGCCGCACCCTCGGCGTCCGGCCAGATCTTCGCCGCGCGGACGACCCCTTCCCACCTCGATCCGTCTTCAGGCGGGGCCGGACGCCGCCCGTCGCGTTCTCGCGCCTCCGCCAGCCAATCCAGCCAGTTGCCTTCCGCGACGCCCTTCATGAGCTCCGGATCCGGTCGCTCGATCGGCGGCCGTCGGTCGGCCGCCGCCACCTGCATGACCCCCACCAGGACTCTCAGGCCTTCTTCGGACGGCACGTGGTCGCCGCGCAGCCAGTCGCCGACGCTCCGGTCGTTCAGCGGGTGGTGCTTCGCTGTCCCGGGAGCGACGTAGGTCTTCGACCGCTCGGCGATCTTCACGTTGGTGAGGCCGGAAAGCTCCCTGAGCGCGCGGAGCCGCTCCACCAGCCTGCTGTGCTTCGCCATCCATCGCCTCCGGTCGGGCCGCACGTCGGTCGGTACCGGACCGGTACTTCGGTTCGTGGGCGTCGACCAGGGTAAAGCCGCCTTCACCCGCCCTTTCGAGCTGACCGGTTTCCGGATGGTCGATTCGATCTGCGGGATGGCCGGGACACCGTGGCCATCACCGAAGAGTCGAGCGGGAGACGAAGATGGTTACCGGAATCTTGGCGGCGCTGGGCGCGATCGTCGTGGTGCTGCAGACGGCGGCCCGGCTGCCGGCCGCCGTGGCGCTGTTCCTGCGGGCGCTGATCCCCGTCGTCCGGGCCCTGCGTGCCCTTCGTGACGAGTGGCGCAACCGCTGACTAGAAGCCGCAGCCCGTGTTCGGGGCGTCCTCCGACAGCGGGCTGCCCTTCGGGAGCACGTACAGCACCTCCAGCACCAGCGGCGTCGACCCGAGGTTGCGGCCGATGTGCACCTGGTCCGGCTTCTCGGTGAACGCGCGACCGGTGCCGAAGACGCCGTCGATGCTGCAGTCGGCCAGGTTGTGCGTCAACGTGCCCGCCTTGACGTACGCGTAGAGCGTGCCGTCGTGGAAGTGCCAGCCCGTGTAGCCGCCCGGCTGGATGGTGATCTCCCGCAGCGTGTAATCGGTGTGGCCGATGGTCTTCTGGGCCAGGATCGTGCCGGCGACGCCGCTGCCGGGCGTCGCGGAGGCGGTGGCGGGCAGGACCAGGGCCGCGGCGAGGGCGGCCGTGACTACGGCGATCGGCTTGCGCATCGGCCCAAACTACCGCGTCCGGGTGTGCCCTTGGGGGCAGCGATCCGGGTAGCGTGCCGCGGCATGGACGCGGACGTTTTCGGGCAGGTCCTCGACGCGGTGCGGGACTTCGTGCGCAAGGAGGTCGTGCCGCGCGAGGCGGAGATCGACGAACGGGACGAAATCCCGGCCGGAATCCGGGAGAAGGCCGCCGAGCTCGGCCTGTTCGGGTGGGCGCTGCCGGAAGAGTACGGCGGGCTCGGGCTCGGCATGGCCGAGGACGTCCGGCTGGCGATCGAGCTCGGCTGGACGACGCCGGCCTTCCGGTCGCTGTTCGGCACCAACAACGGCATCGCCGGCCAGGCGATCGTGCACCACGGGACGCCGGAACAGCGCACCCGCTGGCTGCCGCGGCTGGCCGCGGGCCGGGCGATCGCGTCGTTCGCGCTCACCGAAGCCGAGGCGGGCTCGGACCCGGGCGGGCTGACCAGCCGCGCGGTCCGCGACGGCGACCGCTACCGGCTCTCGGGCACCAAGCGGTTCATCACCAACGCGCCGCTCGCCGAAGTGTTCGTCACCTTCGCCCGCACCGATCCGGAAAGCACCGGCAGCCACGGCATTTCCGCGTTCCTCGTGCCCGCGGGCGCGCCCGGCGTCACCGTCGGCCCGCACGACACCAAGATGGGCCAGGCCGGCGCCTGGACGTCGGAGGTGGTCTTCGACGACGTCGAGCTGTCGGCCGACGCGCTGGTCGGCGCGGAGGGCAAGGGGTTCGGCATCGCCATGGCCTCGCTCGCCCGCGGCCGCCTGCACATCGCGGCGCTGTGCGTCGGCCTGGCCGAGCGGGCGCTCGCCGAGGCTGTCGAGTACGCGCGGACGGCGCGCCAGGGCGGCCGGGTGATCGGCGAGTACCAGCTGGTGCAGGCGTTGCTGGCGGAGTCCCACGCCGAGCTCGCGGCCGGCCGCGCGATGGTGCACGAAGCCGCGGCGAAGTACGACTCGGGCGAGGACCGCAAGCTCGGGCCGTCGTCGGCGAAGCTGTTCTGCACCGAGATGCTCAGCCGGGTCGCCGACCGCGCGGTGCAGGTCCACGGCGGGACGGGGTACGTCCGCGGCGTGACGGTCGAGCGGATCTACCGCGACGCGCGGCTGTTCCGGATCTACGAAGGGACCAGCGAAATCCAGAAGCTCGTGATCGCGCGGCAACTGCTCAAGGGCTGAACTTGCGCTGGAGTCCGCTCCAGGTCCTACCGTCGCGGGCATGACCACCGCACAGCACAAGATCGGCTCCGGTTTCGGCGCCACCACCACGGCGGCCGAAGTCCTCGACGGCCTCGACCTGACCGGCAAGCTCGTGATCGTCACCGGCGGCTACTCGGGTATCGGCGTGGAGACCACGCGGGCGTTGACGGAGGCGGGCGCGCACGTCGTCGTCCCGGCCCGGCGGCCCGACACGGCCGAGAAAGCGTTGCAGGGCCTCGAAAACGTCGAGATCGGCGAGCTCGACCTCGGCGACCTCGAAAGCGTCCGCGCCTTCGCCGAGCGGTTCCTCGCTTCGGGCCGCGGCATCGACGTCCTCATCGGCAGCGCGGGCATCATGGCGCTGCCGGAGACCCGCGTCGGACCGGGCTGGGAGGCGCAGTTCGCCACCAACCACCTCGGGCACTTCGTGCTGGTGAACCGCCTCTGGCCGGCGTTTCGCCCGGGCGCCCGCGTGGTTTCGGTGTCCTCCCGCGGCCACCACTACGGCCCGGTGCGCTTCGCCGACCTGGACTTCGAGCGCGGCTACGACAAGTGGCTCGCCTACGGCCAGGCGAAAACGGCGAACATCCTGTTCGCCGTGCACCTCGACCGGCTGGCCCGCGAGCGCGGAATCCGCGCGTTCGCCCTGCACCCGGGCCGGATCCTCACCGACCTCGTGCGCCACCTGGATCGGCAGGAGCTCGTCGACGCCGGCATGGTCGACGAGTCCGGCCGGGTCACCGGAGGGGCGAAGACGCCGGAGCAGGGCGCCGCCACCCAGGTCTGGGCGGCGACGTCCCCGCAGCTCGACGGCCTCGGCGGCGTGTACCTCGAGGACTGCGACGTCGCCGAGCCCGCCCCGGCCGACGGCAGCCGCACCGGCGTGAAGGACTACGCGATCGACCCTGCGCTCGCCGAACGGCTCTGGACGGTGTCCGCCGAGCTGACCGGCGTGAACGCCTTCGCCTGAGCCGGACGGCGGAGGGTGGGGCGGACCCCACCACCCGGCGTCGCGTGGCCGCCCCGGCGGATCCGGGGGCGGACCTGGTGGTTCCGGCGGGGACCGACGACGAAGCTGATCTTCACCAGTCCGAAGTCGTCGAACGAAGGAACAGCATGTCGAAAGCGGAATCCGTGCGTCGCACCATGGTCCGGGTGGCGGGGGTCGTCCTGGCCGGAGCCTTCTGCGCGCTGGCGGTGCCCGGCAGTGCCGGCGCCGTGGTCAACGGGGAGGACTCCACCGAACGCTACGGCTTCATGGCCTCGATCCCAGAGGTCGTGCCCGAGCTGGGCAACGCCAAGGGCGTTTGCGGGGCGGTGCTGATCCACCCGCAGTGGGTGGTGACCGCGGCGCACTGCGTCGATCCGGGGCGCAACCCGGCCAGGCCGGAGGGAACCGTGCGGATCGGCAGCGAGCGGCGGAGCTCCGGCGGCACCGTGCGCGCGATCGATCGGTGGGTGCGTCACCCGGGTTACCGGCCCGGGGCGCCGAACGAGAACGACATCGCGCTGGTGCGCCTGGACCGGCCGGTGCCGCACCGGCCGATCCGCGTCGCCGAGCGTCCCGGCCGCCCCGGCACGCCGACCCGCCTGCTGGGGTTCGGCACCACCGTCGACACCGCCGAGGTCACCGAGGCGGTGTTCCCGGAGCGGCTCCAGCAGCTCGACACCCGTCGCGGCGCGGAGTCGGAGTGTTCGCCCGGCTACGCGGATCGAACCCGGCTGTGCACCGTGAGCCGCAAGCCCGGTGCGATGGCGTGCATGGGCGACTCCGGCGGCCCGCAGATCCGGCGCGGGGCAGATGGCCGGTGGGAGCTGATCGGAGTCACCTCCGGTCCCGGCGACGACGACGTGCCCTGCGCCAACGGACCCGGCCTCTACACCAGCGTGCCCGCCTACGCCGGCTGGATCCAGCGCACCATCCGCGGGCGCGGCTAGAGCTTCTCGACTTCCCGCACCAGCAGGTCGATCTCGTCCTCGGTGTTGTAGTAGTGCACCGACGCCCGCACCATGTCCGGCAGGGCCCGCGCGGTGAAGTCGTACTGCGCCGACGTGCGGGTCGACAGCGACGTGTTGATGTTCGCCTCCGCCAGCCGCGCCTTGATCTCCGTGGCCGGCGTGCCGTCCACGCTGAACGTGACCAGGCCGCACTTCCGCGCCCCGGCGTCGTGGACGCGCGCGCCGGCCTCGGTCAGCCGCTCGCGCAGCAACGCCGCCAGTGAAGCAACGCGCGACTCGATCGCGGGCAACCCCCAGTCGAGGGCGTAGTCGATCGCCGCGCCGAGGCCGCACACCGCGGCGAAGTCGCGTTCCCACACCTCGAAGCGCTTGGCCGTCGGGTCGACGACGTACTCCGTCGGCGACTCCCAGCTCGCCGAGTGCAGGTCGAGCATCGCCGGCTCCAGCCGCTCGCGCAGCCGCGGGTGCACGTACAGGAACCCGGTGCCGCGCGGGCCGCGCAGGTACTTGCGGCCCGTTCCCGACAGCGCGTCGCACTTGAGGCGGGAGACGTCGAGGTCGAGCTGGCCCGCCGACTGGCAGGCGTCCAGCAGGAACGGGATGCCGGCCGCCTCGGCGACCGCGCCGATCTCCTCGGCCGGGTTGACCAGGCCGCCCTGGGTGGGCACGTGGCTGACGGCGATCAGCTTGACGCTGCCGTCGACGCGCCGCCGCAGCTCGTCGACGTCCAGCTGCCCGGATTCGTCGTCGCCGATCACCTCGACGACCGCGCCGGTGCGCCCGGCGACCTGCAGGAACGCGATCGCGTTGCTGGCGTACTCCGCCCGCGAGGTCAGGATCCGGTCCCCGGGGCCGAACGGCAGCGCGTAGAACACCGCCTGCCAGGAGCGGGTCGCGTTGTCGGTGAGCGCGATGTCGTCGTGGCCGGCACCGAGCAGGCGGGCCACCGACGCGTACACCGCGTCCAGGCGTTCCGCGGCCGCGGCGGCCGCTTCGTAGCCGCCGACCAGCGCTTCGTGGCGCAGGTACTCGACGACGGTGTCGGTCACGACGGCCGGGGGCAGCGCCGCGCCCGCGTTGTTGAAGTGGACCACCTCGGCGCAGCCCGGGGTCTCGCGCCGCGCGCGTTCGACGTCGAAGCTCATACGAACTGAATACAGTAGATAGCTATTGTATGCAATACTGTCCGGCATGGCCCGCACCCCGTTGCGCAGCGACCTCATCGAGCAGATCACCGCCCGCGTGCTCGACCGGCGGCTCGCGGCCGGCGCCCGCGTCAACGAGGTGCACCTGGCGCGCGAGCTGGGGGTCAGCCGGACGCCGCTGCGGGAGGCGCTGATCGGGCTCGCCGACCGCGGCCTGCTGGTCGCCGCGCCCGGCCGGGGGTTCCTGGTCCCGCCGTTCGACCTCGACGAGGCCCGCCGGCTCTACCCGCTGGTGGCCGAGCTCGAAGCGCTCGCGCTGCGCTGGACGTCGCCGCTGGAGCTGGCCGGGCTGCCGGACGCGCTCGACGCCGTGGCCGGCGAAATGGCCGTCGCCGACGGCGGTGATCTGTCCGCTTTGGACGATCGCTGGCACGCGCTGCTGCTGTCCCGCTGCCCGAACCCGCACCTGCTGCGCCTGATCGAGCAGACGAAGCCGCTGCTCAAGCGCTACGAGTCGGCGTACTTCGCCCGGCACGACCACGCCGGGGAGAGCATCGGCGAGCACCGCCGCATCGCCGCGGCCCTGCGCGACGGCGACCTGGCCGCCGCGTCCTCGGTGCTCGTCGCCAACTGGGTCAAGGCCTTGGCGTACCTGGGGAAGGACGGACCATGATCATCGCGCACCTGAGCGACCTGCACCTCGACGGCGGCTCGCGGGCGGAGGCCCGCGTCGCGGCGGCGATGGCCTACCTCGGGCAGCTGCCGGTCGACGCGGTCGTCGTCACCGGCGACATCGCCGACCACGGCACGGCCGAGGAGTACGCGCGTGCCGCCGAGCTGCTGAAGCACCCGGCACCGGTGCTGCTGTGCCCCGGCAACCACGATGTCCGGGCGGCGTTCCGCAGGGGCCTGCTCGACCTGCCGGCGTCCGACGGCCCGATCGACTTCGCGCAGGAGATCGGCGGCGTGCTGTTCGCGCTGTGTGATTCGACGATCCCGGGCCGCGGCGCGGGTTTCCTGGCCGATGAAACCCTGGCGTGGCTCGACGGCGTGCTCGCCGGCGGCGACGGCCCGGCGTTCGTCGCCTTCCACCACCCGCCGGTCGAGGTCGGCGTCCCGCTGGTGGACGCGATCCGCCAGGACGGCTCGGAGCGGCTGGCCTCGGTGCTGGAACGCCATCCGCGGGTGGTCGCGCTGCTGGCCGGACACGTGCACACGGGCGCTTCGACGACGTTCGCGGGCGTGCCGCTGCGCATCGCGCCCGGCGTCGTTTCGGGCTCCCTGCTCCCGATCGAGCCGGGCGGCGACAGCGGCTGGACCGACGGCGGCCCGCTGGAGCACGACCGCCCGCCGGCCCTGCTGCTGCACGTCCTCCACGACGACGGCCGGGTGACCAGCCACCACCGCGTGGTCCCGCTCTGAGGTACTCAGCCGGAGATCTTCGCGCTGTAGACCGTCTTCCCGCAGAACGCGCCGCCGTAGCCGGTGACCTCGATGCGGCCGGAAACGCCGCCGCCCGCGGTCACCCGCAGCCGTCCCGACACCGGGAAGAACGGGCACGCCGCGATGCTCGACGACGACGTGAAGACGTTGCCGCCGGTGGCGGCCATGTTCTCGACGGGCTCGACGGTGACCGTGTCCCCGTCCACGTCGACGGTCGCCAGGTCGAGGTGCCCCGCGCCGGCGCCGGGGACGCAGCCGGAGTTCGAGCCGAACCAGATCGCGCCGGGCTGCGGCTGCCCGGCCGGGTTGCCGGACACCAGGCAGACGTCGACCGGGTTGACGTCGTTCGTGGTGCCGCTCGAGGAGATCGTCTCGACGATGCGGAGGGTGGCGGACCGGCGGAACGAGGTGCCCGAGACCGAGCCGGAAATCGTGACGTCGTAGGAGCCGGACGGCGTCCGTGGCGCTTCTTCGGTCTCCGAGGTGGTCGTTTCTTCTTCGGTGGTCGTGGTTTCCGAGGTGTCCGCCGGGGTCGTCTCGGTCGTGGTCTCCGCGGTGCTGGTCGGAGTCGTCTCGGTGGTCGGCGCCGGCGTTTCGGTCGTCGAGACCGGTGCCGGGCTCGCGACCTGCTCGACGCCGCCGCAGCCGGCGGTGAGCAGCAGCAGCCCGGCGGTCAGCGCGGTGACGATCTTTCGGTTGCTGATCAAGGGAATCCCGATCTGACAGAGGCGGGGCGGTGCTGTCACCGGCGTAGACGCGGGCGGCCGCGGAGACGTTACGGCGAGGTTTGTAACGGCTTGGCCCGCCCGCGCGACTCGTGGACGAACGCCCGGCCGGGTGCCGATCAAGGCCCTCAGTGACAGCCTCTGACGCACTGTTTTGTGTCCACTGTGGACAGGTCCC
>NZ_JBSFNC010000125.1:0-27375 GCF_053586895.1 Amycolatopsis sp. NPDC003731
GGCCGGGCTTGAGCTCACCGGATCGGATCCCGGCTTCCTCGCGGAAGGACGTCAGCAACGCGAGCGCCGACGGCTTCCTCGAGCGGCGCCGCTCCGCTCGCGAAACCCTCGGTGTCCTGCGGCGAGAGCAGGTTGTACCCGATCTCGCCGGCAGCTCCGTTGGCGCCGGTCAGCACCCGGCCGCCGACCAGCACCGCCGCCGCGATGCCGGTACCGAGTGACAGGAACACCGCCGGGTCGGCGCCGGCCAGCGTGCCCCAGCGCCATTCCGCCAGCGCCGCCGCCTTCGCGTCCGTGCCCACCGAGATCGGCGAGGCCGGGAACTCGGCGGCCACCAGTTCCGCCAGCCGCAGCTGTTCCCACCCCGGCACGTTCGGCGCGAGCAGGATCCGGTCCGGCAGCACGATCCCCGGGCTGACGACGCCGATGCAGGCGGCCGTCGCACCCTCGTCGGCCAGGAGGGCCCTGGCCGCGGCGAGCGCGCGCACCACCACCTGCTCGGCTCCCGCGTGCGCGTCGGTGTCCAGCCGGCGCGTCGCCAGCAGGGTGCCGTCGCGGTCGGCGAGCCCCAGCGCCACCTTCGTGCCGCCGAAGTCGATCCCGAGAATCCGGTCCTCGCTCACGCGTGCGCCCCTCCCGTCCCCCGCACCACGATCCGGCCGGTGTTGAAGCCGTCGACGCTGATCACCGGGGCCGCGCCGCGCAGGTCCGCGGCCCGGTAGGTGACGGTCAGCGTCTGCGACTGGCCCGGCCACAGGGTGATGTCGTTGTCGTCCCAGGTCGCGTTCGCGAGCTGGTTGTCCCCCGGCGCTTCCCGCCCGTCCGGCGTGCCGCGGCGGACGTCGGCCCGCAGGAAGAACGCCGCCCCCGGCGTCTTCGAGGTGTTGGTCACCGTCACCGTGGTGACCAGGCCCGCACCGCTCGGGCGGGTCGAGGCCACCGCGCTGACCTGCGACTTCGGCAGGTTCTGCAGCGCCTGCAGGTTGCTGTACTGCGAAAGCGTCGCCTGCGGGTTGCCCAGCGTCTTGCCCCAGTCGACGACGTCCTTCTGCGTCGAGAGCCAGTAGACGTTCCGGTCGACGACCTTCCCGCCCTGGGCCACCTGCAGCTCGACGAAGTAGACCTGCGCGGGCGCCGGCGCCTTCGTCTCGGCCGGGACCTTCGGCTTCAGGACGCCCGTGCGCACGCCCTGCGAACCCAGCGAAAGACCCGAAGCCGTCTGGTCGTCGAGGACCTTGCCCGCGGTGTCGAGCACCCGGGCCCGTACCGAAAGCCCGGACTGCGTGGTCGCCCCGAGGTTGTCCAGGGTGACCGACCCGTTGTCGTAGCCGTAGATCGCGTGCAGCGGCTTGTTGGCCTTCTGGGCGCCGAAGTACGCGCCCGGCTGGTCGCCGTCGTCGTTGTAGAGCGACCACAGCAGCGTCGGCCAGCCCTTGTTGAGCTGCCAGTAGACGACGCCGGTGGCCGGGTTCGCCCGGTCCGTCGAGTGGTGCAGGAAGGCCTCGAACTGCGAGCGGGTGTTCTCGTAGTTCGCGATGTTCGCGAGGTCCACATAGGACTTGAGCGAGCTCCACTTCCCGTACCGCTGCAGGATGGACTGGTCCAGCGTGTACAGCGTGCCGAACGCGTAACCGCCGTGTCCCGGCTCGAAGTTGGCGTGGTACTGGTTGTACGCCGGGTCCTGCCAGAGCTTCGCCTGTTCAGCGGGCGAGAGGAACCGCTTGATCGAATCGAGCGTCGGCACGGTGTGCCCGGCGCTCTGCTCGCTCGCGAAGCCCCAGGCGCCGCCGGCGTTCGTGCGGGAGGAGTCCTCGGGGTCGAAGTGCGAGCTGTCGTACCAGTAGGTCGGCGGGACCCAGTCATACGGGCCTTCCTTCTCCCCGGACTGCCCGAGCGTCGGCGTGCTCTTGTACTCCGCCGAAGCGATCACCAGCACCTGGAAGTCGGCTTCCTGGAACGCCTTGAGCGTCTCGGACTCCTGGCGCGGCACCGGCTCGTTGTCGCTCCAGCCGTAGTTGAAGACGCTCGGGTGGTTCCGCTCCATCTGCGCGATCGTGTACGCCGAGTCGTGCATGATCCGGTAGTCGCGCTCGGTCAGCGTCGAGGCGTCCTCCGGCTGCCAGGCGTCGCAGCACAGGAACCCGCCGATCACCAGGAGGCCGGCGCGGTCGGCCTGGTCGTAGAAGTCCTGCGGCATGTCGTGGCCCTCGAGCCGGACGCCGGACAGGCCCAGGTTCTTGATCAGCGCGAGCTGGTGCGCGGTGTCGGCCTTGTCGTACCGCAGGAACAGGTCCGGCGCGAAGCCGCCGCCGCGGAACACGAAATCCTTGCCGTTGATGGTGAACTGCCGCGCGCCTTC
Source organism: Amycolatopsis sp. NPDC003731 (assembly GCF_053586895.1). Taxonomy (NCBI): domain Bacteria; kingdom Bacillati; phylum Actinomycetota; class Actinomycetes; order Pseudonocardiales; family Pseudonocardiaceae; genus Amycolatopsis; species Amycolatopsis sp. NPDC003731. Next base: position 2,360 of record NZ_JBSFNC010000125.1, read on the forward strand.
GGGCAGCGGCGCGGACTTCCCGACCAGGCGCGAGGTCACCGTGCGGATACCGAACGTGCTCTTCGACGACGTCGAGAGCACGCCGTCCTGCGAGACCGCGGTGGTCAGCGTGTACAGCGGCTGGTCGCCCATCGAGTACGGCCACCACACCTTCGGGTGAGCGATCTTCACCGGCGCGAACGCGACCGTCCGCTTCGTGTTCGCCGGGATCGTGACGCGCTGCTTGACGACGATCGGCGCGCCCGACGGCGGGGTGACCGTCGCGGCGACGTCCCCGGTCTGCGCCGTGGCCGCGTTGTTGGTGACGTCCAGCTTCACCGTCAGCTTCGAGCTGGACAGGTCGGCCGCGTTGTCCTGCACGACGTGGGCGTTGTCACCGGTCAGCGCGTCGGAGACCTGCAGGGTCGGCGGGAACTGGATGCCGGTGTCGTTGTCCGGCGGGATCTGGCCCCAGTCGACCTGGTCGAGGGTGTACATCTTCGTCGGGTCGTTCGGGTAGACCTTGATCGCCAGGGTGTTGCGCCCCGGCTTCACCTGCTTCGTGACGTCGAACGTGTGCCCGGCGAACGCGCCGCTCACGACGTCCTTCGTGGCGACGAGCGTCCCGTTCACCCAGACGTCGCCCTCGCCGACGATGCCCGGGATGGTCAGCTTCGCGTGCTGCCCCGGCCGGATGTCCGGCGTGAAGTCGGTGCGGTACCACCACGGATCGGAGAACGGCTTCGTCACGACCGGGCCGAGCTTGTCGACGTACCCGAAGCACTTGCGCAGGTTGTCGGAGTAGAAGACGTCCGGGCACTTGCCGTTCTGCACCAGGGCGTTGATTTCGGTGCCGGGCGCGCCGGCGTCGTCCGGCTCGACCGGCAACCAGCCGCGGGTGGCGTACCCCGGCGTGGAGACCTTGTCGCCACCGTCCTTGACGCTCGCCGTGGTCAGCACCTGCCAGCCCTGCAGGCCGATCGTCGTGAGCCCGTGCGGCCGTGCGAAATCCTGCTGGGCGAGGTCCTGTTGCGCGGACGCCGGCGCGGCCACGCTCAGCACGCCGGGCACGAGGAGCAGCGCGGCGAGGACCGCGAGCTTCCGGGTCATGCCTGAGCCCCTTCCGGTTCGGTGGCGAATGCTTCCTTGATTTCCTTGGGCCCGAACGGCCACGTGTGCTCGGCCTTGGCGTAGACGAGGTACGCGATCGCGCCGACGGCGATCCAGCCCAGCGACAGCCAGATCGACAGCCATTCGGCCGACTTGTAGATGTACACCCAGCCGACCAGCGCGATGATCGTCGGCACCGGGTAGAGCCACTGCCGGTACGGCCGCCTCAGGTTCGGTTGCCGGCGGCGGAGCACGACGATCGCGGCGACCTGCGCCAGCGACTGGATGATGACCAGGGTCGCGACCGCCGCGTTGATCACCTCGGTCAGGGTGAACAGCGAGCCGACGATCGTGATGGCGCCCATGGTGAGCACGCCGGCGGTGGGCAGGTGCAGCTTCGGGTGCAGCTTGCCGAACACCGGCAGGAAGACCTTGTCGCGCGCGGCTTCGAAGGGCACGCGCGAGCCGCCCAGCAGCCCGGCGAAGACGGACCCGACGGCGGCGATCACGATCAGCACGGTGATGGCCTTGGCCGTCCCGGTGCCCCAGACCTGCTCCAGCACCGACGACGCGACGGACTTCGCGTCCTTCAGCTGGTCGAGCGGGATCGAGCCGAGGACGCCGACCTGCAGCAGGAAGTACAGGCCCATGATGCCGACGATGGAGAAGATGATCGAGCGGGGCAGCGTGCGCCCCGGGTCCCGCACCTCGCCGCCGAGGTAGGCGGAGGTGTTGTAGCCGAGGTAGTCGTAGATCGCGATGATCAGGCCGGCGCCGAGGCCGCCCCAGAAGGTGCCCTCGCCGGCCGAGCTGAACGCGCCGGGGGTGAAGGCGAACGCCTGCGCGCCGCTGAAGTGGGAGAACGCCGCGACGATCGTCGTCAGCACCGCGGCGAGCATGATCACGAACAGGACCGTCGTGAGCTTGGAGATCTGGCCGATCTTCCGGAACAGCGCCAGGATGATCACCAGGGTGATGCCGACGCCGATGACCTTGCCCAGCGGGGTCGTGCCCGCGTCGTCGGTGACGCCCGGGATCAGGTAGCCGAGGTACTGGACGAGGCCGATGATGCCGGTCGACATGATCAGCGGGATGAACAGCACCGCGCTCCACACGAACAGGAACGGCATCAGCCGGCCGGTGCGGTACTGGAACGCTTCGCGCAGGTAGAGGTACGTGCCGCCGGCACCCGGCATCGCGGCGCCGAGTTCGGCCCAGATCAGCCCGTCGGCCAGCGCGACGATCGCCCCGATGATCCAGCCGAACATCGCCTGCGGGCCGCCCATGGTGGCGACCATGGCGGGGATCGTGACGAACGGGCCGATCCCGCACATCTGGGTCATGTTGATCGCGGTGGCCTGCAGCGGGCCGATCTTGCGCTCCAGGGCGGGCGGTTCCCCGGAACGAGTGGGTGAACTCACGACGTGCCTCCGACTAGTAGTTAGTAAAGTTTCTTAACATAGAACGCCCCGAGCCGGAAGGGTTCGCGGATAAACTTGCGGCAACTCAGGAGGACGCGTGGGACGAAACGGGCCGCAGGTCGGGACGCCGGCGCACATGCGGGCGTTGAACCAGCGGCTGGTCCTGGACCGGCTGCGCGCGCACGGCGAAGCCACGCGACCCCGGATCGCGGCCGACACCGGGCTGTCGAAACCCACGGTGGGCCAGGCTCTGCTCGACCTCGAGCAGCACGGTCTGGTCCGGACCACCGGGCGCAGCCTGGCCGGCCCGGGCCGCGCGGCGGTCGTCTACCAGGCCGCACCGGACGCGGGTCACGTCGTGGGCGTCGACATCGGGCGGCGGGTCCTCCGGATCGCCGTCGCGGACCTCGAAGGCAGCATCGTCGCCCGGCTCGACGAGCCCAACCGGTGCCGTTCTGCGAGCGCGCTGGTGCGCACGGTCGGCGAATCCGTCGAGCGGGCGGTGTCCTCGGCCGGGCTGAGCCCGCACGAGGTCGTCTCGACGGTGGTCGGCACGCCGGGCGTCCCGGATCCGGCGACGGGCACGGTGCACCGCGCGCCCAACCTGCCGGGCTGGGAACGGCGCGGGCTGCTGCACGAGCTCGTCTCGGCGCTGGCCGCCGCGGGTTCGGACGTGGTGGTGGAGAACGACGCGAACCTGTGCGCGGTCGGGGAGCACGCCCTCGGCGCGGCGCTGGACGTGGACGTGCTGGTGTGCTTGACGGTCGGCACCGGGATCGGGATGGGCCTGCTGGTCGACGGCAAGCTGTTCCGCGGCGCGCACGGCGCGGCGGGCGAGATCGCGGACCTGCCGTTGGACCCGCGGCCGTCGGGTGCGGGAGCAAGGCGCCCGGGACCGGTCGAAACGGCGGCGGCGGGCCAGGCGGTGCTGGCCGCGGCGCGCGCCCGCGGGCTGGCGAAGGCGCGGTCGGCGAAGGACGTCTTCCGGCTGGCCCGCGCGGGCGACGAGGTGGCGCTCGGCGTGGTCGAGGAGGAGGCGGAGAAGCTGGCGTACGTCGTCGCGTCGGTCACCGCGGTCCTGGATCCGCGCCTGATCGTGCTGGGCGGCGGTATCGGCGGCAACACGGACCTGCTCGCCGGACCGATGCGGCGGGCGCTGGCCGCGACGACCCCAGTGGTCCCGGAGATCGTGGCGGGCCAGCTGGGCGAGGACGCGGTCCTGGCGGGAGCCATCGCGACCGCGCTGGGGACGGCCCGCGAGCTGGTGTTCGACCGCCGGGGCCTGAGCCGCGCCGCGGGCGACGCCTGAGGACCTCCGAGTCCACAGTGGACTAGTCCGACGGCCCCCGCAGGGTGAGCACCACCCGCAGGACGTACTCCACCGCCGTCGGGAACGCCGCGCCGCGCAGCTCGCCGCGGTCGGCGAGGTTGCGGGAGGCGAACTCCAGTTCCCGGTCCGGGCCGCCCCGCCGGACGACGAGCGCGGCGATCTCCTCGAAGTCGAGGTCCGGGTGGTCCAGGCGCGTCAGGGCGAACTCGATCATCAGTTCCTCGGCCGTCACGTCGCCTCCTCCGCTTCTTCCAGCGTACCGGTGAACAGGGCCGGACGGCCCGGTTCGGGTCCTGTCTTCCCCGGGACGGGCGGGGGACCTTCGCCCCGACACAACAACCGTGACGCCGACGACAATTCCCCTGTCGGCCCTCCCCTCCCCACTCCCCCGGAGGTGACTGGAATGTTCAGCTTGGCGCCGAGTACGTCGACCGCGACCCGGCAGGCGAAACGACTGGCCCGGCGAGCCGAAGAGCTCGTCCAGCGGACGTTGACCGGCGTGGGTGCCCGGCAATCGGAAAGCCGGATCTCGACCGACGCCCAGGCGTACTGGCGCGAACCCGCCGGCGACCGGTGGCTCGCGAACTCGCACTGGCGGGACGCGTCGGTGTTCCGGGACAACGACCTGTGGTCGCGCATCGGCCGGGAGCACCTGGAACTGTTCGAACGCGGCGCGAAGATGGCCGGCTTCACCCGGCCGTGGGACCGGATCGTCGACTGGGGCTGCGGCGGTGGCGCGAACGCCGTGGAGTTCGCTCCGCACGCACGGGAGTACATCGGCGTCGACATCTCCGCGGCCACGTTGCGCGAATGCGAGCGGGAGGTCTCCGCCGCGTGCGGCACGCCGTTCACACCCGTCTCGATCGACGTCGAGGCGCCCGAAGCGGCGGTGGCGCGGATCGGCGAACCCTGCGACGTCTTCCTCAGCTTCTACGTCTTCGAGCTGATTCCGACCCCGGAGTACGGCGAGCGCCTGCTCCGCATCGCCTCGCAGCTGCTCGCCCCGGGCGGGCTGGCCCTGATCCAGATCAAGTACGACACGGGCAGCTGGTGGACCCGGCCACGCCGCCGCGGCTACCGGTCCGGGCTCGCCGACATGACGACCTACCCGATCGCGGCGTTCTGGGAGCTCGCGTCGCGCTGCGGCCTGACGCCCGCCGCGGTCCAGCTCGTGCCGCGCAACGAGCTCGACAAGCACTACGCCTACTACTTCCTGACGAAGGCCTGAATCCGGCGGGTGAGCGGCCTCACCAGGCTTACTGTACCGTCCAGACGGTATAGTAAGCCGCATGACCAGCACTCTGCCCTCCTCCGTCCGGCCGTTGAGCCCCCGGCGCCGCTGGGCCGCGCTGGGCGTCCTCGTCGGCGCCGTGCTGCTGCTCGCGGTCGACGGCACCGTGCTGTACCTGGCCGTGCCGTCGCTCACCCGTGAGCTCGCGCCGACCGCCACCGAGATCCTCTGGATCGGCGACGTCTACTCCCTCGCCCTGGCCGGGCTGCTGGTCACGGCCGGGAACCTCGCCGACCGCTTCGGGCGCAAGAAGGTGCTGCTCATCGGCACCACCGCCTTCGGGCTCGCCTCCGCGCTGGCCGCCTTCTCCCCCACCGCCGGCGTGCTCGTCGTCGCGCGGCTGCTGCTCGGGGTCGCCGGGGCGACGATCATGCCGTCGACGCTGTCGCTCATCCGGACGCTGTTCGCCGACCCGCGCGAGCGCACCCGCGCCATCGCCATCTGGTCGGCCGGCTCCGGCGGGGGCATCGCGCTCGGCCCGCTGGTCGGCGGGACGCTGCTGGAGCACTACTGGTGGGGCTCGGTGTTCCTGATCAACGTGCCGATCGTCGTCGTCTTCCTGGTCCTGGGCGCCTGGCTGCTGCCGGAATCGCGCGACCCGAACCCCGGGCGGTTCGACCTGCTGTCGGCCGGGCTGTCGCTGACCGCGATCGTCCCGCTGGTCTACGCGGTGAAGCACGCCGTCAGCTCAGGCCCCGACGTCCAGGTGGGGCTCGCGGCCGTGCTGGGGCTGGTGTCCGGCTTCCTGTTCGTCCGCCGTCAGCGACGGGCCGAGGCTCCCCTGATCGACGTCGCGCTGTTCCGCAACCCTGCCTTCAGCGGCGCGGTCCTGGCCGACTTCATCGCGGTCTTCGCACTGATGGGCCTGCTGTTCTTCTTCTCACAGTACCTGCAGCTCGTCCGCGGCTTCTCGCCGCTGCAGGCGGGGCTCGCGGAGATGCCGGCGACGCTGGCCTCGATCGTCGTCGTGGCCGCCGTCGGCGTGGTCGCCGGGCGGCTCGGGCGGGGCCGGGCCATTGCGGCCGGGCTCGCCGTCGCCGCGCTGGGCCTCGCGCTGATCTCGGTTGCCGAACGCGCGCCGCAATACTGGTGGCTGGGCCTGGCGCTGGTCCCGGTCGGGCTCGGCGTCGGGCTGGCGCTGACGCTGACCATCGATTCGATGCTCTCCGCCGTCCCGAAGGACAAGGCCGGCTCGGCGTCGGCGATCTCCGAGACCGCCTACGAACTCGGGGCGGCCCTGGGCATCGCGCTCCTGGGCTCGGTGGTGAACCTGGTCTACCGCGCGTTCCTGCCGGCGGGCCCGGTCCCGCCCGAGGTCCGCGACTCCCTCGCCGGGGCCGCGAGCGTGCTGGCCCCGGACTCGGAACTCGCCCGCGCCGCACGGGAAGCGTTCACCGGCGCCATGCAGGTGACGTCGCTCGCGGCGGCCGCCGTCACCGCCGTCGCCGCGGTGATCGCCTGGCGTACCATTCCGTCCGGAAAGGACTGAAGATGCCTCGCAAGGCCGGGCGCAGCCCGGAAGAGACGCGCCGCGCCCTGCTCGACGCCGCCGCGACGGTCATCCGCACCCGCGGTGTGTCGGCCTCCCTGGACGACATCGCCCGGGCGGCCGGCGTGTCGAAAGGCGGGCTGCTGTACCACTTCCCGGCCAAGGACGCGCTGGTGCGCACGCTGGCCCAGGACCTACTGGACGAGTTCCGCACCGAGGTCCACGCGGCGCTCGACCCGGCCGACACCGCCCCGGGCCGGCTGACGCGGGCGTACGTCCGCGCGTCGCTGGACACCTCCTACGACGAGGTCGCGGTCCGCGAGACCATCGCCCTGATCGCGCTGCTGATCTCGATCCCGGAGATCGCCGAACTGGCCCGCGCGGACGCGCAGAGGTGGGAGCGCGACCTCCACGACGACGGTCTCCCGCCGGACGTGGTCACCCTGGTGGTTGCGGCCGCCGACGGCGCGAGCACGGCACCGCTGTGGGGCGTGGGCATCGACGTGGCGGCCGCGCGGAAGCTGGAACAGCAGCTCCTCGCCCTCACTTTCCGGTGATCAGCCTGGCCGGCCGCACGTCGACCGCCCTCCCCGGAGCCGCGCGAACGTCGCCAGGTCGAGCTCGGTCAGGTCGCAGCCGCGGGTGCACACCGCCCGGACGGCGTGACCGAGGCCGCTGTCAACAGACTTCGGTACTGGGAAATCACCACTTCGCGGGCCCTACGTTAGTCGGCTCCGGCGAAGGTGTCTTCCGGGTAAATTTTCGACAGCGCGCGCAATTCCGGCAAATCCCCGTCCCCCCACGAGGAGTCTTCCGATGTCGAGGAAGTTCGCCCTGGCCGGCGCCGTTGCGCTCGCCTTGACCGTGACCCCGCTCGCCGCGGGCACCGCGTCGGCCGCCACCGAGCAGGAAGCCGCCGTCACCACGGTCTACTACAGCACCGCCAGCGCACCGACGTTCCGGTCGGTGATCAACGCCGGTGCCGCCAACTGGAACCGCAGCGTCACCAACGTCCGGCTCGTCGAACGCAACTCCGGCGCGAGCCTGCGCTACACCGAGGGCAACGACCCCCGCGGCTCCTACGCCTCGACCAACGGGCACGGCAGCGGCACCATCTTCATCGACTACACCCAGGCCCGCCAGTACAACCCGACGCGGATCGCGGCGCACGAGACCGGGCACGCCCTCGGGCTGCCCGACCACTACTCGGGTCCGTGCTCCGAGCTGATGTCGGGTGGCGGCCCCGGCCCGTCCTGCACCAACGCGGTGCCCAACTCCGCCGAGCGCAGCCGGGTCAACCAGCTGTGGGCCAACGGGCTCGTCGCGACCAGCGCCGAGCGGGCCGTCGAAACGATCTACGGCTTCTGAAACCGCTGACAGCTGTGGCCCGGGCCGGTGCCCGGGCCACAGCCCTGTCCGGGTCGATCTGGGTGATCATCCCGATGTCCCGCGTCCGAGCCGTCAATACGGTCAAAGGATGCGAAAAACCCTTCTCACCGCCGGGCTCGCCGGTGTCCTGCTGCTGACCGCGCTCCCGGCGCACGCGGCCACCCGGCTGTCGCTGCCCGCCCCCACCGGTCCCTACGCCGTCGGCAGCGTCGATCTGCACCTCGTCGACCACGCGCGGCCGGACCCCTGGGTCGCCGGGACGACCCGCGAACTCATGGTGACCGTCCGGTACCCCGCCCGCTCCGGCGGCGGCGGCGCGAAAGCTCCCTACCAGGCGCCGGAAGCCGCCGAGATCATCGCCGAGGAAGACGCGCGGGCGCTCGGCATCGCCGCCGACCGGCTCGGCTACACCTTCCCCACGCACGCCCGCGCCGGGGTTCCCGCGGCCGGCGGGCGGCGGCCGGTCGTGCTCTTCTCGCCCAGCGCCAAGTACCCGCGCTCGGTCGGCACCACGCTGCTGGAGCAGCTCGCGAGCGAAGGCTACGTGACGGTGGCGATCGACCACACGCACGAGCCCGCCGCGGTGGAATTCCCCGGCGGCCGCGTCGAACGGCGGGTGCTGCCCTCCGGTCCCGACGCCGGCCGGCAGCTGATCGCGACCCGCGTCGCGGACACGCGGTTCGTGCTCGACGCGCTGGAAACCCTGGCCCGCGGCGGGAATCCGGACGCCGAACACCGCCCGCTGCCCGCCGGGCTCGCCCCGGACGTCTCCCGCACCGGCATGTTCGGCCACTCCGCGGGCGGCTTCACCACCGGAGAAACGATGGTGTCGGACCCACGCATCGACGCGGGGGCGGACCTCGACGGCAGCATGTCGTACTCCCAGTCGAACCGCGAGTACGGCCGCGTCGCCGACGAAGGCCTCGACCAGCCGTTCCTGCTGCTGAGCGCGGGCGACCACAGCGCGGCCTCCGACCCTTCGTGGCAGGAGTTCCTGGCCCACCAGCGCGGCCCGGTCCGCGCGCAGCACCTGCCGGACGGCGAGCACTTCAGCTACACCGACTACCAGGTGCTCCTCCCCCGCCTCGGCCTCGACCCGGCGGCGATCGCCCCCTTCGTCGGCACCGTGGACCCGGACCGGAGCATCGCCACCCAACGGGCGACGTTGAGCGAATTCTTCGCCTGCTACCTCGAACGCCGGTGAGCGGCACCGGTTCCCGGGATCACTCCGGTGTCGACCTTGCCGCGGCACGGCGTCGAGGAGCCGGAGAGCAGGACTTGCGCTGTTAGCTTGCTAGCATGCTAGCCTCGGGGCGTGGGCGATGACGACGTCAAGCAGTTCAACGTGTACCTGCCGATCGGGCTGATCCGGCAGGTCAAGCACCGGGCCATCGAGACCGGGCAGTCACTGTCGGCCCTCGTCGCCGAAGCCCTGCGTGCCTACCTGGCGATCGATCCCGAAGAGGAGCACTGACATGACGACCGAGGGCATCGAGGCGATGTACCTGGAGACGCACAACTGGGGCAAGGCGGCCAAGTTCTTCCAGGCCCTGGGCTACGAGATCGACTTCGCGACCGACCACAACTCCGGGCAGCTGCGCAACGGCGCCGGTCCCTGGCTGTTCATCGCCGAGGTTCCCGAAAGCCAGGAGCCGCGGACGCGGGTCGTGTTCAAGGTCCCGGACGCGGACAAGTTCGAGGCCGACGAGATCGTCGAAGTGGTCACCCCGTTCGAGGAAACCCATTACGGGACCAGGGAAATGACCGTCCGCGACCCCGACGGGCGCACGTGGACGCTGTCGGCGCCGGGCGCGGCCTGACGTGGCCGCGCCGGACAGCACGGCGGTGCGGACCGCGCTGTGGCGGGCCCTGCACCTCGCCGTCGATCCGCCGCCCCACGTGTTCGCCGACGACCTGGGCCTGCGGCTGGCCGATCCGGGCGACGGCTGGCGGCGGCGCGACGACATGGACCCGGCGACCGCCGGCCGCTACCGCGCGGGCATGGTGGCCCGCGCGCGGTTCGTCGAGGACCTGGTCGCCGAGCAGGCCGCCCGGGGTGTCGGCCAGTACGTGATCCTCGGGGCCGGGCTGGACACCTTCGCCCAGCGGCGTCCGGAACTCGCGGCCCGGCTGCGGGTGTTCGAAGTGGACCAGCCGGGGCCGCAAGCCTGGAAACGCGACCGGCTGGCCGAACTCGGCCTGGGCGTGCCGGACTGGTTGCACTTCGTGCCGGTCGACTTCGAGACGGCCTCGTGGTGGGATCGGCTCATCGCCGCGGGTTTCGCCCCGGACGAACCGGCGGTCGTCGCGTCCACCGGCGTCAGCATGTACCTGACGAAGGAGGCGAACGCGGCCACGCTGCGCCGGATCGCCGGGTTCGCCCCGGGCTCCACGCTCGCGATGACGTTCCTGCTGCCGGCCGGCCTGCTCGACGGCGGCGAACGCGCCCGCCACGAGGCCACCGCTCGCCGGGCGGAGGCGGCGGGGACGCCGTTCGTCAGCTCCTTCTCCCCCGGGGAAATGCTGGCGATGGCTCGCGAAGCCGGGTTCCGCGACGTCGTCCACGTCTCGGGCGCCGAGCTGGACGAGCGGTACTTCGCGGACCGCGCGGACGGGCTGCGGGTCGTGCGGGGCGAGGAATTCCTCGTCGCTACGGCCGGGGCTGCTGCCCCAGATACGCCCGCAGCATCGTCTTGACCGGCTCGAGCAGTTCGGTGGCACCGTCGCCGCGGAAGGCCTCCTGGATCACGGCGTCGGCGGCGAGGAACGCCGTGCGGCAGGCCACCGCGGCCTCGTAGTCGTCACGCAGGAGGTCCTGCGCGACGAGGATGCGGTGCACGCCGGTGGCCATCACGCGCTTGTGCGCGATGTCGGCCTCCCGGGTTCCGTCGGTGAGGCCGCGGCCGAACCACAGCGCGCGGAACCCGGGTTCGGCGCGGTAGAGCCCGGCGAAGGCGTCGACGAGCAGGCCGACGGGATCCTCCCAGGTCTCTTCGGCCGCTCGCTCGGCGAACGACGTCATGAGGTCTTCCAGGCGGGCGAGGTAGACCTCGCCCAGCGCCTCGGTGATGGCGTCGCGGTCCGGCAGGTATTGGTACAGCGCGCCCACCGACACGCCGGCCTCCGCGGCCACGCGGGTGGTGGTCAGCGCCTCGACGCCCTCCGCGGCGAGCAGGCGGTCGGCGGCGGCCAGGACCTGGGCCAGCTTCTGCCGGGACCGCGCCTGGCGGGGCACCCGGCGCAGGCGGACGCCCGCTTCGATCGGCTCCGGGCCGGTCATGCGGCCTCCAACCTGAACGTGACTTTGATTCGTATTTATTTTAGCCCGGCCGGAGGCCCGCCGCAGCCCGGAACGAAAAGTCGGTCGCGCCGGGCCCCGCGGCGGATTACCGTTGCCGCTGCGGGAAATCGCCCGTGCTCGGCGGTCCCCGCAGCTTGGAGTAGTTCAGCAGGCAGAACACCCGGCTCGAATCCGGGAAGGCGCAGGTTCGACTCCTGCCTCCAAGTCCGGTTCCACCAGGGGGAGTCCACATGGCACAGGAGGCGTCACCCGGCTACGCCTACGGGCAGCTCGAACGAGCGTTGCGCACCGCTTCGTCCACAACGGACGGACGGGTCCGCCGCCGCGCCCTCGCCAAGGCCGGCCGGTGGCAGGCGGTGCTGGCCGGCATGGCCGACGGGTCGCTGACGGTCGGCTCCCGGACCCCCATTGCGGACACCCCGGCGTGGGTCACCCTGGAGGTCGCGCACGGCGGGTTCGCCACCGGCCGGTACCTCGCCGAACTCCCGGTGCGCCCGGAGGAACTCGCCGCCGTCCCGGCCGGCGCACCAGGCCGCACCGACCGCGAGCGCGTCAACCTCGGCCACCTCACCGACGCCGGGCTCGCCGCCCTCCGCGCGGCGCTGGCCACCGAGGCCTACCGCGTCGAACTCCCGGAGGACGCCGCGCTGCCGGTGCTCGCCTGGCTGCTCGACCACGGCCACGCCGAGGCCGCCCTCGACCTGGTCGCCGAGCTGCGGCCGCTGCTGCACCGGCTGCGCCTGGCCCCGCTGCCCGGCGCGGCCCCGCGGCCGTCCGGCGCGCTGGTGCGGCTGGCCACGGTCGGCGAGGTCCGCGCGACGCTGCGCTCGGCGAAGACCAAGCCCGCGATCACGGCGATGCTGGAAACGCTGCGGGTGTGGCACCCGCTGTACGACCGGCTGGTCGCCCTGTGGGTGGAGACGGTCGAGGGCGAGCTGCCGCGGCTGGGCGAGGACGGCGTCACCGGTGGCTGGCCGTGCCGGACGTGGCCCGAGGGCTGGGGCTCCCGGCGGGCGCAGTGGCTCGTCGACTACGCGGCGGCGTGCGCGCGGCACACGGCCTCCACCTCCCACACGCACCCGAAGAGCAACTTCGCGCGGCTGGCCCGGGCGCTGCGGCGCTGCCAGTTCGCGAGCGCGGAGCTCACCGGCCGCGACGTCGGCTGGATCCGGCGGGCGCTGGCCAACACAATCACCAAGCACGGCGAGCCGGGTTCGGAGCGGCGGGCCGCACTGCGGTCGGTGCAGGCGGCGGTGGCCGCGCGCCCGACGCACGCCGAGCTCGCGGCCGTCCTGGCCGGCCGGCTGGACGCCTACCCCGGCGACGGCGGTCTCCCCGCGCTCGACCCGGTCGTCGCCGAGGCCGTCCCGCCGCACCTGGTCGCGAAGGTGGCCCGCGCGCTGGAGGCACCGGTCGAGGAGCTGGTCGCGCGCGGGGTGATCACCTCGGGCGACGTCCTGGCGGTGGTGCTGCCGCAGATCACGGCGCAGCTGATGGCGGCGAACGTCGAAGACGAGCGGCTGGCGGCGCTGTACGCGCAGACGTACGCGGCCTTCCGCCGTCGCCGGGGGCTGTTGCTGCTCGACCTCCAGCAGCAGGTCCGGTTCGAGGAGCTGCCGTGGATCCGGGCGCTGGAGCCGTTCCGGGCCCGGCGTCCCGACGTCGCCCGGGCGGCGCGGCAGACGCTGACGCAGACGGTGCTGCTGGCGCTCGGCTCGTTCCCGCACGCGATCCTGCCGAACACGCTGCTGCGTGAGCTCGGCGCGCTGGCCAAGCAGGCGGGCCTGCCGATGCCGCTGCTCGAGGAGCTGGCGGCGGACATCTTCGTGGGCACGTTCACGGACAAGTGGCGCACCGCGGCGGCGGCGACCAGCCGGATCATGGCGGGCACGCTGTATGCGCGGTATTACGACCTGCCGGACGAGTGGCCGGCGCCGCCGCGCAAGCTGCTGCGACGCACGGCGGACGACTTCGCGGCGGTCTGCGAGGCCCGAGCGGGCCGCCGGCGGCGGTCGGTGGCGGGCAACGGGATGGTGATCGAGCAGAGCCAGATCCTCACCACGCACAACCTGGCGGTGCTCGTGGAGACCCTGGGGCTGCGGTCGCGCCTGGGCCCCGACCTGGCCGGCCAGGTGTTCACCTGGGTGGTGCGCCGCCTGGCCGGAGAGCGGTACTGGAGCCGGCAGCTGATCAAGAACGCCGCCTACGCGTGGCGGCAGGCGGTCTTCTTCTTGAGCTTCCGCGCGGAGGAAGATCAGCGTGCGGCGGTGGCTCGGCTGCGTGAGCTGGTGACGCAGGCGGGGCTGGCGGAGCGTTTCGGCCCGGCGGTGACGGGGCTGGCCGCGGTGGTCGAGGGCGCGACGTTCACCCCGGACGGCACGCTGCCGGACGGCTCGGGACGGCGGCTGCTCGGCTGGACGACCGGCCCGCACTGGTGCCGCGCACGCACGGCCTGAAGCGGCCGGAAACCGGTTCCCACCACGGTTTCCGGCCGCCGCTCAGGCGCGGCCGAACAGCCGCGCTCCCCTGCGCCGCACCGGCAGCCGCCCGGCCACCGCGTCCTCCAGCAGCGACCCCACCGTCTCCCGCGCACACGCCTTGTTCGCGCCGATCCCGCCCGACGGCCCGCGCTTGATCCACCCCGCCACGTACACCCCCGGCCGCCCGGACACCCGGCCCGCCGAGTTCGGCACGATCCCCGCGTCGTCGTCGAACGGCAGCCCCGGCACCGGCACCCCGCGGAACCCCGCCGCCCGGATCACGCGGCCCGCCGGGATCTCGGCGCCATCCGCCGTCACCACCGCGCGGACCTCGGTGTCGCCGTCGAACGCCAGCGGCGCCGAGTGGAACCGCAGCACGATCCGGCGGCCCTCCGGCGGAGGCGAAGACCAGTCCACGCGCTCCCGTGGCACTCCCTGCAGCCACGCCGCTTTGTCCCCCGGCCGCGCGCCGTCGATCGCCGCCGCCACCCGCGGGTCCTCGTCCACCACCAAGCCGCCGCGGGCCGCCAGGGCCAGCAGCTCCGGCCGGGTGTACGCCGCCGTCTCCGGGCCGCGGCGGGCCAGCAGGACCACCTCGCGGACCTTGGCCGACCGCAACCGGGCCACCGCTTCCGGCGCGATCGGCGTCTCCGCCAGCACCTCCGGGTCCGCCGTCAGGATGCGGGCGATGTCCAGGGCGACGTTGCCCGTTCCCACGACGACCACGCGTTCGGCCGACAGGTCGACGGCGTCCGGCTCGACGTCCGGGTGGCCGTTGTACCAGCCGACCACCGTCGCGGCCGGCAGGCTGCCGGGCAGGTCCTCGCCCGGGACGCCGAGCCGCCGCGCCTCGGTCGCCCCGACCGCGTAGATCACCGCGTCGTGGCGCTCCGCCAGCTCGGGGCCGGCCGAGACGCCGAGCCGCAGGCGCAGCCTGGGGTGGTCGTGGAACCGCGCGAACGTCTCGCCGATCTTCTTCGTCGACGGGTGGTCGGGCGCGACGCCGTAGCGGATCAGGCCGCCGGCCGTCGGCAGGCGGTCGATCAGCGTCACGCGGGCGTTCGTGTGCAGCAGCAGGTCCTCCACCGCGTACATCCCGGCCGGTCCGGTGCCGACGACGGCGACGTCCAGGGGCGCGAAGTCGCTCGGCAGCACCCGCGTGAACGACGGCGGGGCCCACCGGTGGAAGTTCGGCGCCACCGAGACGTCGGCCAGCACGTCCCGGCCGGCGTAGTACTCCGCGTTGATCTGCTCGTACGCCCGCAGCGGCCCGGTCAGGTCGCCGGCCGGGAAGATCGCGTCCACCGGGCAGGCGTCGGCGCAGGCGCCGCAGTCGATGCAGGTGGCCGGGTCGATGTAGAGCAGGTCCGTCGTCCCGAAGTCCGGCTCGTCCGGCGTCGGGTGGATGCAGTTGACCGGGCAGACCGACACGCAGGTGGCGTCGGCGCAGCAGGTCTGGGTGATCGCGAAGGCCATGTCAGATCAGGTTCGCTCGTTTGTAGAACCACAGCGACGGCTTGGTCAGCAGCCCGGCCGAGTGCAGGAACTCCATCAGCCCGGAGCAGCTGGAGCGCAGCATCGACTTGTGGTGCTCGTTGGCCTTCGCCTCGCGCCGCGCCCGCTTGCCGTCGAGCCCGGCGTTCTCGTAGACCTTGCCGTTCACCATGCTCGTCACGATGAAGTACGACGCGATCGCGACGACCAGGCCGTTGATCTGGCGCCGCAGCCACCCGGCGCTCCTCAGCCGCTCGCGGGTCTCCTCGCGGGCGAACTTCATGTGCCGGGACTCCTCGACGACGTGGATGTTGTTGATGGTGCGCACGAACGGGACCACTCGCTCGTCGCGCATCCAGTCCCGCTGCATCACGTCGAGGACCTCTTCGGCCACGAGGATCGCCGCGTAGGCGGCTTCACCGGTCGCCGTGGCCTTGAAGACGCGGCCCAGCTCGACGACGAACCGGCGCGGCCGGTACGCGGGCGCCCGCAGCTTCGCCGCGCCGCGGGCGAACATGATCGAGTGCCGGCACTCGTCGGCGATCTCGGTCAGCGCCCACTGGAACGCCGGGTCGGTGGGGTCCTTGGCGTAGAAGTCGCGCAGCACCATCTGCTGCAGGATCATTTCGAACCAGATCCCGGTGCTCGCCACCGACGCCGCCTCCTGGCGGGTCAGCTCGCGCTGCTGCTCCGGGGTCATGTCCGCCCAATAGGAGGTGCCGTAGAGCGTGCTCCACTCCGGACTCGCGCCGTGGTAGCCCGTGTCCAGCGGTGTCTCCCAGTCGACCTCCTTGACCGGGTCGTACGACAGCTGCTCCGACGAGTCGAGCAGCCGCCGCGCCACGGTCTCCCGGTCCGACACGCCCGATTCGCTGATGCTCGTCACGACCGACCTCCTCGTCAGGTGTTACCGAAGTTCACTGTTACCAACCGTAACACATACTTGCGGCACCCGTCTCCGGGCAATTCAGTGAACGACCGTACACTCAGATGGTGACCCCAGGACGCTCCCCCGCGGAGCCGTTCGGCTCCGGCCTGCTCGGACCGCTGGACCAGCACGCCACCGCGTTGCGCCGGCGCGTTCAAGGCCTGCTCACGGCCGCTTTGATCGCCACCAACGTGATCGGTGCGCTGGTCGTGGTCGGACTCGCGGCGCTGCTCATGCCGGCGCCCGGGATGTCCGGTGAGCTCGTGCGCGTCACCGCGGTCGCAGTACCCGTGTACGTCGTTTCGGCGGTCGTCATCGGCACGCTGTGGGGTACCCGCGGCGCCCTCCGGACCCTGCGCTGGGCGGCCGACGGACGTCGGCCGACGGACGCCGAGCGCGCCGCGAGCCTGCGCGTCCCGCTGCGGCTGACGGTCGTGCAGGCGGTGCTCTGGGGCCTCGCGACGCTGGTCTTCGCCGGGCTGGCGGCGCTCGTGCAGCCGGAGGTCGTGCTCACCGAGTTCCTGGTGGTCGCGTTCGCCGCGGTCGTCGTCTGCGCGATCGCCTACCTCTTCGGCGAGTTCGCCCTCCGGCCGTACGCGGCACTGGCGCTGGCGGGCAGCACGCCGCCGCGCCCGGTCAACGGCGGCGTCAACCGGCGGATGCTGCTGTTCTGGTGCCTCGGGACCGGGGTGCCGGTGGCCGGGCTGGTGGTCACCGCGGTGCTGGCCTGGGTGCGCGGCGACGTCTCCACCACGAAACTCGCCGTGTCGGTGATCGCGCTCGGGCTGGTGGTGCTGTGCTTCGGACTGCTGGTCACGGTGTTCACCGCCCGCTCGGTGGTCAACCCGATCTCTTCGGTGCGCGACGCGCTCGGGCGCGTGCGGGCCGGCGACTTCAGCGTCGAAATCCCGGTCTACGACGGCACGGAACTGGGCCTGCTGCAGGCCGGGTTCAACGACATGACGGCCGGGCTGGCCGAGCGCGAACGGCTGCGCGACCTGTTCGGCCGGCACGTCGGCCGCGAGGTCGCGGTCGAGGCGATGCGCACGTCGAACGAGCTCGGCGGCACGGTCCGGACGGTGTCGGTACTGTTCGTCGACCTCGTCGGGTCGACGGCGCTGGCCGCGAGCCGCCCGCCGGAGGAGGTCGTCGGCCTGCTCAACCGGTTCTTCGCGGTGGTGGTCGACGAGGTGGATCGCCACCACGGGCTGGTCAACAAGTTCGTCGGCGACGCCGCGCTGGCGGTGTTCGGGGCGCCGGCGCCGCTCGGCGACCACGCCACCTGCGCGCTGGCCGCCGCCCGCGCGATCGCCCGCCGGCTGGCCGCGGAGGTGCCGGACGGCCCGGCCGGGATCGGCGTGGCGACGGGGGACGCGGTCGCCGGCAACGTCGGCGATCCCCGCCGGTTCGAGTACACGGTGATCGGCGACCCGGTCAACGAAGCCGCGCGGCTGACGGAGCTGGCGAAGAACGCACCCGGCCGCCTCCTCGCCTCCTGGACGGCGGTCGAGGCCGCGGCCGGGGAGGAAGCCGCCCGGTGGACGGCAACCGAAGACGTCACCCTGCGCGGCCGCAGCCGCCCGACGACGCTCGCCTCACCACGGCCCGGCTGACCGGTCAGCGCCGCGGGTCGATGTGCACCTTCGGTCCCGCGCCGCCGACCCGCTCCCCCGCGAGCACCGCGCCGGCCTGCTCGAGGCCGACCGTCGCCGCCACCAGAGGGCGCGGGTCGACCGCTCCGCTCGCGTACGCGGCGATTGCGTCGGCCAGGCCGGGTGACGCGGACAGCACCCCGACCGCCGTGACGTCCTTCAGCACCAGCACGCGGGTGTCGAGCTCGCTCGGGCGGCCGGACAGTCCGATGTAGACGACCCGGCCGGCGGGTTCCACCAGGTCCGCGGCGAGCGCGGGCGAGCCGGAGGCGCCGGTCGCGTCGACCACCGCGTCGAACGGCAGGTCCGGCGAAGTCTCCCGGGTCCACACGTGCGCGAAGCCGAGACTGCGGGCGAAGTCGGGGGAGCCGACCCCGAGCAGGTGCACCTCGGTGCCCGCCGCCCGCAGGAACAGGGCCGTGAGCAGCCCGATCGTCCCCGGCCCGAGGACCAGCGCCCGGTCGCCGGTGCCGGTGCCGGCCGCGCGGGCCGCGCGCAGGGCGTTGCCGCCGGGTTCGACCAGGGCCCCGAGCACGGCGTCGACCGAATCGGGTAGCGCGTGCAGCGACCACGCGGGCACGGCGAGCCGCTCCGCCAGCGCGCCGGCCCGGCCGCCGCGGATGCCGACCTCCTGCCGGTTTTCGCAGGTGTGCTGGTGCCCCTTCCGGCAGCGGCGGCACGTCCGGTCGCCGAGCATGGTGTCGCCCGTGACCCGGCGCCCCAGCCAGGCGGGGTCGACGCCGTCACCGATCGCCGAAACCGTGCCGGCCCACTCGTGTCCCAGCCGCATCGGGTAAGCCGCGTGCCCCTGGTGCAGGTAGGTCATGTCACCGGTGAAGAACTCGACGTCGGTGCCGCACACCCCGGCCCGCTCGACGTCCACGACGACCTCGCCCGCGGCGGCCTGCGGGACGGGCACCTCCTGCACCGAGCACTCCCGCGGACCGGTGAGCACGAAGGCCCGCATCGTCGAAGACATGGCCGCATCCTCGCACGAGCCCGTATTCCGAACACTTGCTATTTTCTTGACACCTGTCCATTATCGACGCCGTGACCGGCGACTGGACGACCGAAGCGCCCGCCAAGGACCGGCGGGTCCGCCGGTCGCGCGCGGCCCTGCTGCGGGCCGCGGTCGAGCTCGTGTCCGAACGCGACTCCACCGCCGTCCCGGTGTCCGAGATCGCCGAGGCGGCGGACGTCAGCCGCCAGGTGCTGTACCAGCAGTTCGGCGACCGCGACTCGCTGCTGCTGGAGGCCGCGCTCGACCTCGTCCGGCGCGAGCTGCTCGGCGAGCTCGGCGGCCTCGCCTCGGCCGCCGGCGACCACCCGTCCCTGCTGGCGCTGGGCCGGCACTTCGCCCGGTACCGGCGCTTCTACCGGGCGCTGCTGACCGGGGCGTCCGCGTTCGCCCTCAACAAGGCGCTGACCGGCCTGTTCCTCCCGGTCAACCGGGAAAACCTCGGCCGTGCCCTCGGCGGCCGGCTCGACGCCGGCGGCCTCGAGGACCTGGCCACCTTCCTGACCGGCGGGGCGGGAGCGGTCGTCAACGCGTGGGTCGTCGACGGGCCGGACCCGCTCGACCCGGAGGAGTTCGCCGGCCGGCTGCTGCGGATGCACTCGGTCGTCACCGCGATGATCACGAAGGAGGCCGGCCGATGATCAGCCGTCTCGTCGAACGCCTGCTGAAGCTGCCCGCGCCGGTCACCCGGCGCCTCGCCGTCCAGCGGGACCTGCGCGTCCCGATGCCCGACGGCGTCGAGCTGCTCGCCGACCGGTGGGCACCCCGCGCCGGCGGGGACGGGCTACCGCTCGCGCTGGTGCGCACGCCCTACGGCCGCCGGGGCGTGTTCGGCGCGATCCTCGCGCGGCCGCTGGCCGAGCGCGGGTTCCAGGTGCTGGTCCAGAGCACGCGCGGCGGCTTCGGCTCCGGCGGTGTTTTCGACCCGCTGCGGCAGGAACGCGAAGACGGCCTCGCAACGCTGGACTGGGCGGTGCGGCAGCCGTGGTCCGGCGACGCGATCGTGCTGGTCGGCGCCAGCTACCTGGGTTACGTGCAGTGGGCGGCCGCCGATCGCCTGCCGCCGCAGGTGAAGGCGATGGTCCCCCAGGTCACCGAATCCGGGCTGACGCTGGAATTCCTGCGCGAGGACGGCCTTTCGCTGGAGACGCCGTTCGGGTGGGGCGTCCAGGTCGCGGTCCAGGAACGCCGGTTCGCGCTGGTCCGGCAACGCGCCCAGGCGAAGAAGCTCGTGCAGGCGCTGAACACGCTGCCGCTCGCCCAGGCCGACGTCGTCGCCATCGGCCACCGCTCCGACTACATCCAGGACATTCTCACCCGCACCGAACACCACCCCCGCTGGGCGGAGGTCGACCACCGGCACCGCGTCGTGGACGTCACCGTCCCGGTCAGCTCGATCGCCGGCTGGTACGACATCTTCCTGCCCGGCCAGCTGCGCGACTTCCGCACGCTGCAGGACGCAGGACGGCGGCCGCGCCTGACGGTCGGGCCGTGGACCCACGCCGGCCGCTCCGACCTGCTCGGCAGCACCGGCGAGACGCTCCGGGAAACCCTGGCATTCGGGCTTGCGCACGCCCGCGGCGAGGAACCGCCGGAACGGGCGCCGGTCCGGCTGTTCGTCATGGGTGAGGAGGCCTGGCGCGACTTCGCTTCGTGGCCGCCGGAAGGCTATGCGCCGCAACGGTTCCACCTCCAGGCCGGCGGCCTGCTGGCCACGGAGGTCCCCGGCGAGTCCGAACCGGACCGCTACCGCTACGACCCGGCCGACCCGACCCCCGCGGCCGGCGGCGTGCGAATGGCCCCGGACGCCGGCCGGGTGGACAACGCGGCGCTCGAAGCCCGCGCCGACGTCCTCACCTACACCACGCCGGTGCTCGGCGAGGACGTCGAAGTCATCGGGGACGTGCAGGCGGAGATCTGGTTCCGGTCGAGCCTGCCGTTCGCCGACGTCTTCGTCCGGCTCTGCGACGTCGGCCCGGACGGCCGGTCGGTCAACGTCTGCGACGGCCTCACCAGCCTGCGCGAGGCCAATGAGCCGGCCGCCGTCACCGTCCGGATGTGGCCGACGGCGCACCGGTTCCGGCGCGGGCACCGGATCCGGGTCCAGGTCTCCAGCGGCGCTTTCCCGCGCTACGCCCGGAATCCCGGCACCGGCGAGTCGCACGCCACCGCCGTCACCCTGCGCGCCGCGGACCAGGAGGTCCACCACGACCCGGCACACCCGTCGGCGATCGTGCTTCCCGTGCTGAACTGAAAAAGAACTCCCGGCGACGCGCCGGAAACCGTGTAACGCGCCTTGCGGCCGGGCGACTAACGCGGTGTTTCCGGCTCGCTCTCGGGAGGCATCGTGGACGTCAAGACGGACCGGCAGTCCGAGCAGGAGCGGGCCGCGGCCGCGCGCGCCGCCGAGCGCACCGGGCCGCGGCAGGCCAAGATCGCGTTGCTGCGCAAGCCCGGCGGGATCGCCGAGGCCGACGAGCCGAGCCGGGTGGCGACCCGGATCGACCGGCTCGGCCGCTACTACCCCGACGTCCGGCCGGTGAGCCCGGCGGCGATCGCGGCGGGCGACCCGGCGGCGATGACGGCCGCGGGCGCCATCCTCGAACGCATCGTGCTCACGAACGACCTGCTCGGCGTCGGCTACCTCGAAGGCGGCGTCACGGCTGCGGCCGCGGTCGGCCGGATGAACATCCGGAACGCCCAAGGCCGGCTGATCGGCTACGGCACGGGCTCGCTCGTGTCGCCGGAACTGCTGCTCACCAACCACCACGTGCTGCCGGACGCCGAGGCGGCCGGGTTCGGCGTCATCGAGTTCGACTACCAGGACGGTGTCGACGGCCTGCCCAAGCCGGTGCGCGCCTTCCCGCTCGACCCCGGCCGGTTCTTCGCCGCCGACCGGTCGCTCGATTTCGCGCTCGTCGCGGTGAAGGCGACCGCGGAAGAACTGCGCCCGTTCGGCTTCAACCGGTTGATCGCCAGCGAAGGCAAGGCGATCGTCGGCGACTTCGTCACCATCGTCCAGCACCCCGGCGGCGGCAAGAAGCAGGTCGCGCTGCGGGAAAACCGGGTCGTCGACGTCCTCGACGAGTTCCTGCACTACGAAACCGACACCGAACCGGGGTCGTCCGGTTCGCCGGTCTTCAACGACCAGTGGGAGATCGTGGCGCTGCACCACGCAAGCGTCCCGGCGACGGGCCACGCGGAATACGGCGGATACCTCAACGAAGGCATCCGGGTCAGCAAGCTGCTGAAGTTCCTGCGGGAGCAGCCGTTCACCCCGGCGCAGCGGGCGCTGCTCGACGGGCTGGCCACCCGCCTGGAGCGTGCCCTGCCGCCCGACGGCTCTTCGGGCGGCACCTCGCCGGTGCTGACGCTCGCGATGCCGTTCGACATCCGGCTGCGCGCCGAACCGCTGACCGGGCGGATCGACCCCGACTACGCGAACCGGGAAGGCTACGACCCGGCTTTCCTGCCCGGGCACACCGTGCCGCTGCCCGGCCTGTCCGACGCCCTGGTCCCGCTGGCGGCGGTCAACCGGCAGGCCACCGGCGAGCCGCGGTACGTGCTGCCGTACCACCACTTCAGCGTCGTCATGCACCGGGAGCGGCGGCTGGCGATGTTCACCGCGGTCAACATCGACGGGCGGCTGAGCCGGGCCCTGCGGCGCGAAGCCGACCACTGGTCGCTCGACCCGCGGGTGGCGGTGACCGAGCAGATCGGCGAGGAGCTCTACCGGGCCAACCCCCTCGATCGCGGGCACCTGGTCCGCCGGCTCGACCCGGCGTGGGGCGCGACCGAGCCGATCGCCCAGCTCGGCAACGACGACACGTTCCACTTCACGAACTGCTCGCCGCAGCACCAGGACTTCAACCAGAACAAGACGACGTGGGCCGGGCTCGAGGACTACGTGCTGAACAACGCGGACAACTTCGACCTGAAGGTCAGCGTGGTGACCGGCCCGGTGCTGGCCGCGGACGACGACCGGTACCGCGGTGTCCAGCTGCCCCGCCAGTTCTGGAAGGTCGTCGCGATGGTGAAGAAGGACGGCACCCTGTCGGCGACGGCGTACCTGCTGAGCCAGGAGGAGCTCATCCACGGCCTGGAGACGGCGACCGAGTTCGACTACGGCGCCTACCGCACGTACCAGGTGCCGGTCCGCCGGATCGCCGAGCTGACCGGCTTGAGATTCGGCGACCTCGAAGCCGCCGACCCGCTCACCGGCCTGGAAGCCACGAGCCAGGCCCAGGAGGTCCGGAGCGCGGCAGACCTGGTGCTCTGACGACGTATCCGGCTAGGCCGTCCGTCCACTGAGGACGTTTAAGGCATGGCGGCGGTGCTCGGCGAACAGCGTGAGGGCCGCCTCGCGGTCGCCGGCGCGCAGGGCGGTCACGAGGTCGCGGTGCTCCGCGGGGATGCCGGTCAGGTAGCCGTCGGTGGCGACGCCGATCCGGGTGAGCAGGAACAGGTGCACCTGCGAGCGGATCGCCTGCCAGGCCTCGCGCAGCCGGCGGTGCCCGGCGGCCGCGTAGACCGCGTCGTGGAATTCGAGGTCGCACCGGACCATCTCGTGCTCGTCGAGCGCGCGTTCCATGCGCCGCACGACGGCGTCGATCGCGGCGAGGTCCTCGTCGACCGCGCGCTCGAGGACCAGCTCGACGGCCAGTTGCTCGAGGGCGGCCCGCAGGCTGTCCAGCTCGGTGACGTCCTCGTCGGTCAGGGCGGTCACCGTGGCCCCGCGGTGCCATT
This sequence comes from Amycolatopsis sp. NPDC003731, assembly GCF_053586895.1. Classification (NCBI taxonomy): domain Bacteria; kingdom Bacillati; phylum Actinomycetota; class Actinomycetes; order Pseudonocardiales; family Pseudonocardiaceae; genus Amycolatopsis; species Amycolatopsis sp. NPDC003731. Next base: position 25,988 of record NZ_JBSFNC010000125.1, read on the forward strand.
CGCTGCGGACGAGCCCTTCGCGCTCCAGCTTGAGCAGCGCTTCCCGCACCGGGCCGCGGCTGACGCCCAGCGCTTCCGCCAGCTCGACTTCGCGCAGCTGGCTGCCGGGAGCGTAGACGCCGTCGAAGACCGCGTCGCGGATCCGGTCCGCGACCTCGTCGGCCAGCCCGCGGCGCCGGGCGGGAACCACCGAACCACTCATGCCTTAATGTTAACATCAAGACAAGATCGTCGGCGAAGGGAGTTCCCATGACCCTGCCCATCCCCCGTTTCCACCTGGCGATGCCGGTGGACGACCTGGCCGCCGCCCGGCGGTTCTACAGTGAAGTCCTCGGCCTCGAGCAGGGCCGCAGCGCGGACACGTGGATCGACTGGAACCTGCACGGCCACCAGTTCGTCACGCACCTGGCCCCGGCCGGTCCGCAGCGCGTGCACAACCCGGTCGACGGCCACGACGTGCCGGTGCCCCACTTCGGCCTGGTCCTCACCGTCCCGCGGTTCCACGCGCTCGCCGACCGGCTGCGGGCGGCGGGCGCGGAGTTCGTGATCGAGCCGTACGTCCGCTTCGAGGGTCAGCCCGGCGAGCAGTGGACGATGTTCCTGCTCGACCCGGCCGGCAACGCCCTGGAATTCAAGGCCTTCGCCGACGACGCCCAGGTGTTCGCGGTCTGACCGGCCCGCTGCCCGGATAATCGCCGGGACGGCAGTTCCACCCGATCGGGCCGACCGGTGGTCACGGCCCGTTCCCTGGGTACCCGGTGGCCATGGAACCAGCCGACGACGTGCCGGACGCCGTGCTGCTCGCCGCCTTGAGAGCCGGGGATCTCGACGCCGCCGGACGGCTCTACCGCCGGCACGCCGAGCCGCTGCGGCGGACCGCCGGGGCGTGGGCGCGGCAGCCCGCCGAGCGCGACGACCTCGTGGCCGAGACGTTCGCCCGGGTGCTGACGATCGTGCGGGCCGGCGGCGGACCGCACAGCGACCTGCGGCCGTACCTCGTCGTGACCCTGCGCAACCTGGCGGCGCGGTGGAGCAAGCAGCGCACCCGGGTGGAGCTGCGGGCCACCGTTCCGGAGCCGCCCGGCCGGGGTGCCGACGAGCTCGCCCTGCTCCGGTCGAACGCCCGGCTCGTGTGGTCGGCCTATTGCACGCTGCCCGGCCGGTGGCGGACGGTGCTGTGGCGGACCGAGGCCGAGGGCGGAACCCCGACGGAAGTGGCGCCCTCGCTCGGGCTGTCGCCGAACAGCGTCGCGGCGCTGGCGATGCGGGCCCGGGAAGGCCTGCGGCAGGCGTACCTGCAGGTCCAGGTGCCCGAGCCGGACGAGCCGGCCTGCCGCGAACCCCGCCGCCGGATGGGCGCCTGGGTCCGCGGCGCCCTGCCGGCCCGC
>NZ_JBSFNC010000126.1:0-27281 GCF_053586895.1 Amycolatopsis sp. NPDC003731
TGGACCACCGACGCCGGCATCGAATACCTCATGGACCCCGAACCCCTCGGCGGCCCGGGCACCGCCCCGAAACCCGACCCCGCCCTCTACGGCACGGGCGAAACCGAAGCCGCGCCCGCCCTCGAACCGGCCGACGGCGACGTCGAGACGTTCCACGACGGTTCGGTCTGGAAGAACAAGGTCGTCGGCAACACGCGGGCCTCCGGCAGCGCGGAGACGAAGTCCGACGCCGTCGCGGAAGGCCGCAAGCTCGCGATCAAACGCGGTACGGCCCACTTCATCCACACGAAGGACGGCCGGATCGGCGAGCGCCGGACCTACCCGCGCGCCCGCTCTTGACCTCACTTCTCGGGCATGCCCCCGCGGTCGGCGTCCTCTTCGTCGCTGTCGTTCGCGCGGGGCTCCTGGTCGCGGAACGTCGGCTCGGTGTGCTCACCGGCGATGTCCGCGTCGGCCTCCATGCTCTCGGCGGTCACCGGGTCGATTTCGGGAGTGCTCATCGCTTCCTCCGATCGGGCGAAACCGGGGCATACCCGGCAGCCCGGGCCGCGAAACGCGTTTGCCTGCCGCGGCGCCGGGCATGCCGCCCGGCGGGTCCCCCGGCCGAGGGGCCCGCCACCGAAATCGGAGGAAGCGACCATGGCATCGATGGAGACCGAGGTCCGGCGCACCCCGCGCCAGCTTCTCGCCGCGATCGTGGGAGTGGTTTTCCTGCTGGTCGGGGTGCTGGGGTTCATCCCCGGCGTGACGACCCACTACGACATGCTCACCTTCGCGGGGCACCATTCCGGCGCCCTGCTCCTGGGCATTTTCGCCGTTTCGATCCTGCACAACATCGTGCACCTGCTGTTCGGCGTCGCCGGGCTCGCCCTGGCGCGGACCGCGAGCGGCGCCCGGGCGTTCCTCGTCGGCGGCGGGGTGATCTACCTGGTGCTGTGGCTGTACGGCCTGGTGATCGACCACGGCAGCGCGGCCAACTTCGTCCCGGTGAACACCGCCGACAACTGGCTGCACTTCGGCCTGGGCATCGGCATGATCGCGCTCGGCCTGATCCCGCTGGGCGCCACGCGCAGCCCGATCGCCGACTCGCGGTGACCGGACCCCGGGCCGGGCGGCCGGGTCACGACGGCCGCCCGGCCCGGCTCCCCGCGTAGGCCCGCTCCCGCAGCCGCCCCAGCCAGTCCGGCGCGAACGCCAGTCCGGCGGGACGGTTCAGCATCGGATCGAACGCCGGCGCGGCCCCGCCCGGCCCGGTCAGCGTCAGCACGGCGCTGTCGCACCAGCGCCCGTCCTCGCGGCCGGTCCGGAGCACGAACTCCCACTTCCCCCTCGCTCGCGCCGCGTCGAGTGACGCTTCGGCCCGCGGCGACGACGCCCACGCCCCCAGCCAGACGAGCCGGTCGGCCCGGCGGTACGGCACGAGGCTGCTGTAGGCACCGCCCGTCCAGGTGGCCGCCGGGCGCGGCAGCATCCGCCCGAGGTGGCCGCGGCCCGCCGTGGTCAGCAGGATGTCCCACGGCCCGCCGTCGCGGCCCGCGCCGGGGATGCGCACCGCCAGCCCGAGCGCGTCCGGCAGCCGCCCGGGCGTGCCGGCGCCCTTGGACAGCCGCGCGACGACGGGAGCCGCCCCGGCCGGCCAGGGCAGGTCGTCCGCGCTCGCCCGGAGTTCCCCGCGCAGCACCACGCCGACGGGGTGGAAGGCCGGGGCGCGCCGCAGGGCCGCCAGCCCGCGGAAGCCCGCCGAGACGAGGCCGGTCATGTGTACGTCCCTCGAGGACGGGGTATCCGGATCACCCCTCCCGGTACCCGCACGGAGCACCGGGGAACCGCACCGACTCAAGGAGCCCGTCATCGCCACCGCGGTCCTGTTCGACGTCGACGGCACGCTCGTCGACTCCAACTACCTCCACGTCCACGCCTGGCGCCGGGCGTTCCACGAGCTCGACCGGAACGTCGACTCCTGGCGCGTGCACCGCGCGATCGGCAAGGGCTCCGGCAAGCTGCTGAGCACCCTGCTGGGCGAGGAGGACGCCGGCCGCATCGGCGACCGGGCCAAAGAGCTGCACAGCCGCTTCTACCTGGAGACCGCCGACCTGCTGCGGCCGTTCGACCGCGCCCCCGACCTCGTCCGCGAGCTGGCCGGCCGCGGCGTGCGCGTGGTGCTGGCGACGTCGGCGGGGCCGGACGAGCTCGAGGTGCTGCGCAAGGTCCTCGACGTCGACGACGTGGTCGCCGGCATCGTGTCCGGCGCCGACGTCGAGGCGACGAAGCCCGACCCGGAGCCGGTGTTCGCCGCGCTCGAGAAGGCCGGGACGGCACCGGAGGAGACGATCTTCGTCGGCGACGCGGTCTGGGACGTCCACGCCGCCACGAAGGCCGGCGTGCGCACGGTCTCGGTGCTCTCCGGCGGTGTCGGCGCGGCGGAACTGACCGACGCCGGCGCGGTCGCGGTGTACAGCGACGCCGCGACGCTGCTGACCCGGCTGGACGAAAGCGTGCTGATCAGCTGACCTTGCCGGCGACCAGCCGTTCCACCAGCCCGAGCTTGAACCGCTCCCGCTGGTCGATCGGCAGCCCGAGCGCCTCGACGAGCTTCAGCGGCCGCCGCCGGAAGTGCTCGCCCGCCAGCGGAACGCTCGCCAGCTCGAGCAGCCACTGCACGGCCCGTACGAGCCGCGACGACGACGTCACGTGGTCGACCAGGATCAGCCGCCCGCCCGGCCGCAGCACCCGCACCATCTCCCCGACCGCGGCGGCGGGGTCGGGGATGGCGCAGAGGCCGAACGTGCACAGAACGGTGTCGAAGGACGCTTCGGCGAACGGCAGCTCGTGGGCGCTCCCTTGGCGGAGGGTCACCGGCCGGCCGAGCCGCCGCGCGCGCTCCCGGGCGATGGCGAGCATCCCCTCGCTGAGATCGAGGCCGGTGAGCGTCACCTCCGCCGGGTAGCACGGGAGGTTCAGCCCGGTCCCGACCGCGACTTCGAGGACCTCGCCGACGGCCCGACCGCAAGCCCACTCCCGGGAGTCGCCGAAGAGACGGCGGTCCCAGACGCCCATCTCCGCGTCGTAGGTCGTGGACTTGCGGTCCCAGTACCGACGCCACCGCTCCGCCTTCGTCATGCCCCCCAGCGAAGCACGGACGACGTCAGCCGAACATGCCCGGCTCGTAGGCGCCGCCCTTCTGGTGGACGATCACCGCGAGCCGGTTGGCCGCGTTCATCTGCGCGACCAGGGCGATCAACGCGGCGACCCGGTCGTCGTCGTAGTGCTTGCGGACCCGGGCCCAGGTCTCGTCGGAGACGCCGGGCGCGGCGTCGGCGATCCGGGTGCCCTCCTCGGCCAGCGCGAGGGCCGCCTGCTCGGTCTCGGTGAACACCGTGGCCTCCCGCCAGGCCGCGACCAGGTTGATCCGCACGGCGGATTCCCCGGCGGCCGCGAGCTCCTTCGTGTGGACGTCGACGCACCAGCCGCAGCCGTTGACCTGGCTGACGCGCAACGACACCAGTTCCTGCGTGACCTTCTCCAGCGGTGACCGGCCGATCGCCAGGCTCGCGGTGCCGAACCGCTTGGCGAACGCGGCGCCGACTTCGTTGCCGGTCAGGGTGAATCGGGGTTCCATGACTTCGTCCTCACTCGTGGTGTGCCTGCGAACGACCACGAGATGCCGGCGGCCCCACGACCCGTGACAGGCCGGCCGGGTGACGACGATCACTGTCACACCGCGGCGGCGGCCGGCATCCGATGGGAAACCCGCGAACGACCCGAGGAGCCACCCATGGCCGACCCCGCCACCGAGGCCTTCGTCGCCCACCGGAACCTGCTGTTCACCGTCGCCTACCAGCTGCTCGGCTCGGCCGCCGACGCCGAGGACGTCCTGCAGGAGACGTGGCTGCGGTGGGTGGACGTGGACCTCGCCGTGGTGCGGGACCGGCGCGCGTACCTGGTCCGGATCACCACCCGCCAGGCGCTGATGCGGCTGCGGGCGCTCGGCAGGCGCAAGGAGTCCTACGTCGGGCCGTGGCTGCCCGAGCCGCTGCTGACCACGCCCGACGTCGCCGAGGACGTCGAACTGGCCGACAGCGTGTCGATGGCGATGCTGCTGGTGCTGGAGACGCTCGGGCCGGCCGAGCGGGCGGTGTTCGTGCTGCGCGAGGTGTTCGACCTGGGCTACGACGAGATCGCCGAAGCCGTCGGCAAGAGCCCGGCCGCGGTGCGCCAGATCGCGCACCGGGCCCGGTCCCACGTCGCCGCGCGCCGGCCGCGCGGGCCCGTCTCGCCGGCGGCGACCCGGGACGCCCTGGAAGCGTTCCGGCACGCCGTCGAGACGGGCGACCTGCAGGACCTGCTCGACGTGCTCGCACCGGACGTCGTGTTCCTCGGCGACGGCGGCGGAGTGGTGCAGGCCGTGCTGTCGCCCGTCACCGGGGCCGAGGACGTGGCCCGCCTGCTCGCCGGCGGCCTGGGCAACCTCGCCGTGGGCACCCTGGACGCCGTCCAGGTCAACGGCTACCCGGCGCTGCTCCTCCGTCGCGACGGCCGGGCCGACACGGTCCTGGCGGCCCGCATCGACGACGGCCTCGTGACCGGGATCTACGCCGTGCGCAACCCGGAAAAGCTGTCCCGCCTCGACGAGGCGCGGACGCTCTGCCGCTGACTCACTCGACGTGCGCCGCCGCGGCCAGGATGACCTCGGCGACGGCCTCCGGCTGGGACACCGCGACCGCGTGCGAGGCGTCGATCCGGCGGACCGTCGACGACGCCCGCTCGGCCATGAACTCCTGCGCCTTGGCCGGGATCGCGTTGTCCTGGTTGGCGATCAGCGTCCACGACGGCAGCTTCGACCACGCCGGGGTGCCCTCGAACGGGGCGGCGAGGGCCTGCTGCGCGACCGCCCGCTGGGTCACCGCCAGGATCGCCGCGGTGGCCGCGGGGACGTCGGCGGCGAAGACCTCGGCGAAGTCCTCCGGCTTGATCGACAGCTCGGGCTCGCCGGCGTGCACCAGGACGTTCGTGGTCTCCGGGCCGAGCTTGGCGCCCGGGTAGCGGCCGGACAGCTCGAACACGCTCTCGCCCGCGTCGGGCTGGAAGGCGGCGATGTAGACCAGGGCCTGGACGTTCGGCGCGTCGGTGGCGGCGCGGGTGATCAGGGCGCCGCCGTAGGAGTGGCCGGCCAGGACGACGGGGCCTTCGACGCCCTTGACCACGTCCGCGACGTACGCCGCGTCGGACTCGACACCCCGCAGCGGGTTCGCCACCGCCTTGACCGGATAGCCCTGCTCCTGCAGCTTCGCGATGACCCCGGTCCAGCTGGACGAGTCGGCGAACGCGCCGTGGACCAGGACGATGGTGGGCTTGCTCATGGCTGGCTCCTTCAGAGAGAACGATCGGTCTTTCTGCCAGCTACTCTGGACCGTCCGGGCCGCCTTGGCAATGTGACGAAGCCGATCTAGCAGAACGATCGGTCTTTCTCTAAGCTGCGGGGATGAGGACTGCCGAGCCGCACCCGAAGGACCGGCTGCTCGCGACCGCCTCCCGGCTCTTCTACGCCGAAGGCATCCACGCCGTCGGGGTGGAACGCCTGGTCTCCGAGGCGGCCGTGACCCGGGCGACCTTCTACCGCCACTACCCCACCAAGGACGACCTGGTCGCCGCCTACCTCGCTGAAACCAGCCGGCAGATCCGCGCGGCCGTCGACGCGGCGCGGGCGGGCAAGCCACCGCGCGAGGCGCTGGCCGAAACCCTGGCGGTGGTCGGGGACGCGACCTGCGGGGAAGACTTCCGCGGCTGCCAGTTCCTCAACGCCGCCGCCGAGTACCCCGATCCGGCGAACCGGGTCCGCCGGGTCATCGACGACCACCGGCAGTGGTTCTTCGACGTCTTGCGGGACCAGGCGGCGGCCGCCGGCCACCCGGACCCGGAGCACGCGGCGCGCGTGCTCGTCCTCCTGCGCGACGGCGCCCTGCACGGCGGCGAACTCGACGACGCCGAGGAGGTCCGCGCGACCCTGCGCCGGGCCGTCGACGACCTCCTGCCCGCCTGAGCGCCGGGCCGAACACGCGTTCAAGCCGCTTTCACCTGCACAAATCCGGCTAATCTAGGCCGAACGGGTTACCTTGGGCACCGAAGGTGACGGAGGTCGACATGGCGGCAGAAGACGCATCGCTCGTCCCGGCCTGGCTGGAGCCGATGCTCGCCAAGGCCGACGGCGGCCGGCTGCGCAGCGGCCCGGAGTGGGCCTACGAGTACAAACTGGACGGCTACCGGGCCGCCATGCGGATCGCCCCGGACGGCACGACCGTGCTCACCAGCCGCAACAACATCGACTTCACCGCCGAGTTCGCCGACCTCCAAGGCGTGCTCGCCCCCGCGCTGGACGGCCGCGCCGCCTACCTGGACGGCGAGGTCGTCGTCTACGGCGAAGACGGCCGGATCGACTTCGAGCTGATGCAGGAGCGCCGCGGCCGCTACGTCCGGCACCAGAGCGGGCCGAAAGGGCTGGAGTTCGCCGACGTCCCGGTCCGGTTCCTCGCGTTCGACCTGCTCCGGCTCGGCGACCGGAACCTGCTGGGCGCGCCCTACGACGAGCGCCGCGGCCTGCTGGCCGAGCTGCCGATGCCGGACCCGTACCGCGTTTCGGTGGTCCGCGCGGTCACCTTCGACGAGCTCGCCGCCGACCGCCGCACCCCCGCGGACTTCCTCGCCCACGCCGCGTCCGCCGGGTACGAGGGAGTGGTCGCGAAGCTGCGTTCCTCGGCCTACTACCCCGGCCAGCGGCCGGACTCGTGGCTCAAGCACCCGCTGATCCGGACGCAGGAGGCGATCATCTGCGGCTGGCGGCCGGGACAGCGCAGCTTCACCGGCACCCTCGGCGGGCTGCTGCTGGGTGCGCACGACCCCGCCACCGGCGACCTGGTCTACATCGGCGACGTCGGCACCGGGTTCACCCAGGCGTCCCGCGCCGATCTGCAGGACCGGCTGGAGAAGATCGAGCGGCGCACGCACCCGTTCGTGACGACGCCGCCGCGGGAGGACATCGTCCGCGCCCGCTGGGTGGAGCCGCGCCTGGTGGGCGAGATCGTCTTCCGCCAGTTCACCCGCGGCGGCCGGGTCCGCCACACGGCCTGGCGAGGGCTGCGCCAGGACAAGGACCCGGCCGACGTCCTGGCACCCCGGGCGGTTCCGCACGAACCCGCCGCCCCGCCCCCGGCCCCCTCGCCCGAGCCCGCGAGCCAGCGGATCACCGTCCAGGCGGGCGACCGGCGGCTCACACTGTCCAATTTGGACAAGGTGTTGTACCCGGCGGTGGGGTTCACCAAGGGCGAGGTGATCAACTACTACTCCCGCGTCGCGGCGGTGCTACTGCCGCACCTCGCGGGCCGGCCGGTCACGTTCATCCGCTACCCCAACGGTGTCGACGGCCAGAAGTGGTTCGAGAAGAACGTCCCCAACGGCGCCCCGGCCTGGCTGCGCACGGTCCGCCTGACCGGCTCGGGCGGCACGATCGACTACCCCCTCCTGGACGACCTGCCGGGCCTGGTGTGGGCGGCGAACATGGCGGCGCTGGAGCTGCACGTTCCCCAGTGGACGGTGGAGTCGGGCGCCCGGCAGCTCCCGGACCGCCTGGTGTTCGACCTGGACCCGGGCCCGGGCACGACGATCGTCGACTGCTGCCGCGTGGCGGTGCGCCTCCACGACATCCTGGATGAAGACGGCCTGACCCCGTACGCGAAGACGTCGGGGTCCAAAGGGATGCAGCTCTATTGCGGAATCCGCACGGACGACCCGTCGGCCCCGTCGGCGTACGCGAAGCGGCTCGCCCGCCGCCTGGCGGCGGAGACACCGGAGTCGGTGACGGCGGTGATGGCGAAGGCGCAGCGGACGGGCCGGGTGTTCATCGACTGGAGCCAGAACAACCCGGCGAAGACCACGGTGGCCCCGTACTCCCTGCGCGGCCGCGACCACCCGACGGCCTCGACGCCGGTGACGTGGGACGAGGTCCGCGCCTGCCGCCACGTGACCCACTTGACCTTCACGGCGGACGACGTCCTGGACCGGATCGAGGAGCACGGCGACCTGCTCGCCGGGCTGGGCAAGGACAGCGCGCCGCTCGGGTGAGCCGGTCAGCTGCGCCCCAGGACCCGCTTGAGCAGGCCGACGAGCCCGCGCGAGCCCCGTTCCGGTGGCGGGGAAGTCTCTTTCCGCGGGGCTTCGGGTGCCGTTTCCGAGCGGGTTTGCGGAACCCTGGAGGTTTCCGGCGCGGGGTTTTCGACGCTTTCGGGCCGGAGCGCATGTTTCGGCTGCGGCGAGACCTCATCGGAGGCCCGCGGCTGGGGAGCCCGCTGGTGCTGCACCACCGGCGCCGGCGCGGTCACCGGCGCGCCGAAGGTTCCCACCCCGGACTCGCCACCGGCCGGCTGCGCCGCTGCGCTCGGCACTGCGGCCGCCGGAGTTTGCTCCGCCGCAGCCGGCGCGCCAACCGCCCGCACGCCATCCCGCGCCCCAGCGGAACCCTCAACCGGCACACCAGCCGACTGCGCCACCGCGCTCGGCACGGCGGTCGCCGAAGTTTGCTCCACCGCAGCCGGCGCACCAACCGCCCGCACGCCACCCCGCGCCCCAGCGGAACCCTCACCCGGCCCACCAGCCGACCGCACCCCATCCCACGCCCCAGCGGAAACCTCACCCGGCCCACCAGCCGCCTGCATCCCACCCCAAGCCCCCGCGGGTAACCCGGCCGCCGGCACTTCCCCCGGCGCGGCCGGCCGGTCCCCCACCGGCCGCGGGGACGGGATCTCCCCCGCGATCCTCCCCGACTCCGGCGCCGCCGGCTCCTCGCGCGGCAACGCCGGGCGGGCCAGCATCTCCGGGGTGATCGCCGGCGTCATCAGCGGGGTGTGCGCCGCGTCCGCGTTCGGCATCGCCGGCTCGCGGGCCGCCGGATAGCGCTCCAGCGGGTCGGCCTCCACCGCCGTCCCGTCGGCGCGATGGCTCCGGATCAGGCCGCACAACCCCAGCAGCCCCAGCAAGCCCGCCAATCCCCACCACACCGTCATGTCGCTCCTCCATTCCCTCGCTCCCCGGATATCCGGCCCCCGGGCGGCCCAACCGAGCGTTACCCGGGTGGGTGACGCCGTCACCCCAGCTTCGGCACGTCGCCCGGGAACGTGATCGGCAGCGAATACAACCCCCGCGCCGTGCGGCCGCCGCCCAGCCAGCCGTGGAAGAAGATGTGGTCGTCCAGCACGTCCGCGCCGCCCGGGGCGTCCACCTGGCCGGCGAGCAGGTCGGTCGACAGGAACTTGCCGTCCGCCTTCACGAACGCCCCGCCCAGCGTCGGCGCCGACGCGTAATCCGTGTGGTAACCCGTGCTCTGGAACGTGTCCGCGGAATAGAACAGCAGGTACCGGGACGCGGTCTTCACCACCGAAGGCGCCTCGACGACCGACATCTCGGCCGTCAGGTCGGCCCGCAGCAGCTCGATCCGCGCCCCGGAAAGGGTGCGTCCGTCGGCCTGCAGTTTCTGCGCCCAGATCGCCGACGGTGGCCCAGTCGCCGCGCCGTCACTCTTGTAGAGCAAGAAGCGTGACCCGTCCGTGTCGACGAACGTCTGCGGATCGATGTCGCCGTGGTCGCCGGGCTCGCAGACCAGCGGCCGGTCGCCGGCCGGCGTGTACGGTCCTTCCGCCTTCTTCGCCGTCGCCGCGCCGAGGCACATTTCGCCGCCCGCCGTCAGCGCGGCCGCGAAGTACAGCACGAACGTGCCGTCCGCCAGCTGGGTGACGTCCGGGGCCCAGAACCCGCCGTCCGCCTTCGCCCACGCGGGCACGGCTCCGAGCGCGTCCCCGGCGACGCGCCACGGCCCGTCCGGCGCGGCCGCACTGGCCATCCGGATGCGCGGGCCCGTCGCGAACGCGAAGTAACCCCAGGCGGTCTTGACGACGTCCGGGTCGGGGAAGTCCTGGTTGATCAGCAGCCGCGGCGCGCTGACGGCCGCCGCTTCCGGCGCCACCGCGAACGCGGCCGCGATCGCGATCACCGGAACGAGCAGAAGGTCCTTGAAGCGCATAGGCGATTTTGCTGACACCCCGACGACGTCGGCAACGCCAGGCGGAGGTCGTCACCGGGAAGCGTGTGCCCGGATCGGGTGGATTCGGTCGCACCCCGTGGGGTAGCCGCCGACTCATGCACGCAACGAGCGGCCGCGGGGCGTACCGCGCCGGGCACCCCGTCGGCGAGGCCGAGGGCGCGGCGGCCCGGCAGGAGAAACCGTTGGGAGCGCCGGGAAAGCCGCTCGATCGCCGATCGCCGTTCTTCACCGGGCTGCTCGCCGCGGCCGGCGTGGTCGTCACGATCGCGGTCGTCGAGCTCCTCCTCGCCGCGTCCGACGTCCTGCTCCTGATCGGCATCGCGTTCTTCCTCGCCGTCGGGCTCGAGCCGGTGACCGCCCGCCTCGCGCGCCGCGTGCCCCGTGCGCTGGCCACCGCGGTGGTCGTCGTGAGCGGCCTGGCCGTCCTCGGCGGCGCCATCGCCGCGGCCGCCGTCCCCTTGGCCGATCAGGCGACGCAGCTGCAGGACGGCGCCCCGCGGTACCTGACCCTCTTGCGCGACCACGGCACCCTGCTCGGCCGGGCCAACGACACCTTCGGCCTGGAAGCCGCCGTCCGGTCCGTCCGCCTGTCCGACGTCGCGAAATCGCTCGCGGCGCTGCTCGGGGACGCCGTGATCGTCGTCGTGCTCGCCAGCTACTTCGTCGCCGACTTCCCGCGGATCCGCACCGCGCTCTACCGGCTGGCCCCGCGGTCCCGGCGGCCGCGGGTGATCCTGATCGGCGACGCGGTCTTCCGGAAGGTGGGCGCGTACCTCGTCGGCAACGTCGTGGTGTCGCTGATCGCCGGAGCCGCCGCCTTCGCCTGGCTGTGGGCGTTCGACGTGCCCTATTCGCTCGTGCTCGCGGTGCTCGTCGCCGTGCTGGACCTGGTGCCGGTCGCGGGTTCGGTGGCGGCCGGCGCCGGCACGACCCTCGTCGCGCTCACGGTGTCGGTGCCGGTCGGGCTCGCCACCTTGGGCTTCTTCGTCGGCTACCGGCTGGTGGAGGACTACGTGCTGCTGCCGAAGATCGTCGGCCGCGCCGTCCGGGTGCCCGCGCTCGTCACCGTCGTCGCGGTGCTGCTCGGGTTCGAGCTGCTCGGCGTCGTCGGCGCGTTCGTCGCGGTGCCGGTCGCGGCCGCGGTGCTGCTCGTCGTGCGGGAAGTGGCCGTGCACCGGCTCGACCGGACATGAGGAAACCGCCGCGCGGGGCGCACCCCGCGCGACGGTCCGACCGGATGGGTCAGTTGCCCTGGGCGGTGCCGCCGTCGGCGATCTCACCGGCGGAGCAGTTGTCCGGGTTCTGGCCCTCGGCCTCGTGCTCGCCCGGGGAGAGCACCGGGACGCCGATGCCGTTGGCGGTGTCCTGCACCGGCACCTGGACGCCGAGGACGTTGATGTTGTTGTCGCAGACGCCGCCGACGACGTTCAGGTTGTGCACGGCGTCGAGGTTGTGCACGTTGCCGACGAGACCGAACTGGTCGGTGGAGTCGACCGGGTGGCCGGCAACGCTGACGTTGGCCGCGGACGCGGATCCGCCGAGCACCGCCATGCCGGCGGCGAGGGTGGTGGCGACGAAGCCGAGCTGCTTGATCACGAGAGAACTACTCCTTCTGGGAACCCGCCGGAGGAGCCCGGCGGGGGATCGGGGAAAGGGAACGGGCCCGGCTTCGGTTCGCCGGGCCCGGGAAGATCCGTTAAGGTGCGGTCAGGCCGGGTGGGACCGGCGCACTTCTCCAGCGTCGTGGCCGGTCCCACCCGGGTCGGCGCCGTCCGGCGTCGCGGCGTGCCCGGAACGCGGAACCGGAGTGTGCAGCTCGCTCCGTGTTCCGGGCGCGCGGTGCGGCGTCGGCACTGGCGACCGTTTTCCCGTGCCCGGAGCCGGCTTCCGCACGCACGGGCGGCTCCGGGCACGGAAAACTCAGTGCCCCTGGCTGGTGCCGCCGTCGGACAGGGCGCTCGAGGCGCAGTTTTCCGGGTTCTCGCCGCTGGCCTCGTGCGAGCCCGGCGACAGGATCGGCACGCCGATGCCGTTGAGCGAGTGCTGCACCGGCACCTGGACGCCGAGGACGTTGACGTTGTTGCCGCACACGCCGAGCGTCCCGTTGACGTTGTGGAGCACGTCGGTGTTGTTCAGGTTCACCAGGCCGACCTGGCCGGTGTAGTCGTAGCCGCCGTACTGGTGGCTCTGGTGGTGCCCGTGGTGGTGGTGCCCCTCCGGGGTGTCGGCCGCGGCGATGCCGCCGGCCAGGAACGCGCCGGCCGCCGCGGTGGCCGTGACGAACCCGATCTTCTTCAGCATGGATTGCTCCTCGGTGAACGATGTTCGGAGAACAGGACGGCAGTGAAGGTGTGTTCTCCGTCCTGCGTGAGGGAAAGGTACTGACGATGGGGCGCGGTTTCCACTTCGTGCCACCATCGTGTGGCTACCGCGAGCCTCTGACCGCGCCGGGCGTGGTCCGATCGGGTTATTTCTTTGCTGACAACGGCTTCCGAGCTTTCCCTTGCAGGGTAAGGAATGTTCCGGGCATGCGAAAGAGCCCTGCACCGGGTGGGCGCAGAGCTCTTTCGCGGGGATTTCCTACTCGGGCCAGGCCTCGGCTTCGGCCGTGAGCGCGGTGGTCACGTCGATTTCGCCGGACCGCACTCGCCACGCGAGCGAGTCCGGCCGGGGCTGCAGAAGGTGCCATCCGACGACGTCTTCGTCGCGGTAGCAAGGGTTTTCGTCGTCGCCGATGCCGAGTGCGGCGAAGTACTGCCGGGCGGGCCAGGTTTCGGGAACCCAGGCGCGCGCCCAGCGCACGACGATCCTCGCGAGGTCGTTGCGGCCGTCCGCCGGGTGGATCAGGCGGTCGCCGGTGGTGCAGATCAGGCGTGGTGTGTAGGTCGCGCCGAGTGGCGCGACGGCGAGTTCAGTGTTCATTCCTCCCCCGGTCCACGACAGTGGACGGTGTTGCCCGGCTCGGATGCGCTGCTGCGCTTGCGAAATGGGGCAGGACGGCCGGAGGCGGACGGGCGCACGCGGCGCGTCCCTGCACGGCTCCCTCTTGAACCGGCGACCATCTTACAAAGGACGGAAGGGCGCCGGAAACCGGGCCTTGCCGTCTTCGCCCGTTCCCGTGACAGCGCGCGTGGATGCGGCCGGCGGGGGTACGCCCGGGAAGACCGATTTCCGGAACGGAAGGAAGAACCGGGATGAACCACAAGGCAGGCAAGCTCTGCTGCGCCGGCGTGGCGGCCGCGGCCCTCGCGCTGACGGCGGCGGTGCCGGCATCGGCGGCGCCGGAGTTCGCGGTACCGGCATGGCACCAGCAAACCGACGACGACGGGACGAACGACGGGAACACCCGCGACGACAACGACGACAACGGCCTGTGGGGCCTGCTCGGCCTCGTCGGCTTGCTGGGTCTGGCGGGCTTGGTGCGGCGCGGCCCCAAGCCGGGCGCGATGGCGGGATATCCGGCGGCCGGGGCGAACCCGCCGGCGAACACGTACCCCCCGGCCGAGCCGCGGCGGAACCCGCCGGGCGCTTGAGGGGTGGTTGTGCCGTAGGGCCGGTCCCCACCGGGCGCTTCGGCGCCACCCGTATGGCGCAACGGCTTTTCGCGCGCCTGGTTTTCGACGGCCACTCGGACGTGCGCCTCGCGGCGCGGCAAGTCACCGCCCGACGCACGGGCGCCGAAACCGCGCACCCGCTTCCCGCCGACAGCCCCTGCGCCACCCATCCGGCGCAGCAAGTCTCCGCCCGACGCACGGGCGCCGAAACCACGCGCCCGCTTTCCACCGGCGACTCGGGTGCCACCCGTACGGCGCAGCCGGTTTTCGCTGGCAGCGCGAGCACTACCGAAGCCCCCAGCCCGGCTACCGCCGACGGCCAGCTCCGCGCTTTGCGCTGCACCATTATCTATACCGCACACCCGAAAACCGCCAAGCGCCGGGGCCCCCTGACGACCGCGCCTCTGATCACCGCACGATGTCGGAGCACCACAGAGCCTGCACACCCGGAATCCACCCAGCGCTGGCGCACCACAAGCACCGCACCCCTGTTCACCACCCGGCGTCCGAGCACCGCGGAGCCTGCACTCCCGGCTGCCGCCGGATGCCCGGGTGACCCTGGTGCCGCGCACCGCGATTCCTCTCCTCTTCGCGCAGAACGTCCCGGCGCCGTCGGGCGTCGGGACGTTCTGCGTTTCCTTCTCTCCGAATGGCGCCCAGTTGTCAGGTCTCGGCACCGAGGAGGCCACAACGACCGGAAACCCGGCCCCGTGGCCGCCACTCAGATTAGCGAAGCGTTCGCCGCGCAAAAAGTGTTTCCGCATCGTACCCTACTTAAGAGTGGCTTTCCCGCCCCCTGGCAAATGCGCATGATTACCCATCATTTCTTCCGTTAAACCTCACGATCGGGTGAAAGTCCCGGGTCACTCGGATCTGGCACCGATCGCACCTTCGGTAAAGAAAACACCGCCGATTCAGCCGTATATCGTAACCGTCCGACACGGACGAGTGGTGGCATCACAGCCCGTAGTCGATGCAGAAAAGCGCCGAAGAACCGCTTCACGCGATGTCGATGTTTGTTCCGGGGAACTCGCGAGGCCGTACACCGTGCGAAATCAACCGGTGCCACCGGCCCCCCGGGATCCGCTCGCGTTATCGCCGATCGGCGCTCACCATGATCGCAGTCGGCATCGCACAATCTCCGAGGAGTACGACATGAAAAGTGCACTGACCCGAGCGCTCACGGTGTTCGTCACCGCGGCTGCGGTGACCCTGACGGGAGTGGGGGTGGCGACGGCGGGCGGGCCCGGTGGCAGCGGATCGTCGAGCACCACCAGCGCCGCGGCGGAGGTCCAGGGCCTGCGCGACCAGCTGACGTCGCGCGCGGACAACGGGGACGTGCCCGGCACGCAGGCCACCCTCGCCCGTCTCGACCCGCTGCTGTCGGATCTGGCCCAGGGCAAGCGGTACACCGTCCAGGCCGCCGCCAAGGACAGCGCGGCCACGGCGCAGAAGGACAACGCCGAAGCACGCAAGGGCGTCGACGAACTCGCCGGCCAGCTGGCGTCCCGCCAGTCGCTGCCGCCGGTGTCGGCCCTGCTCAACGCGCTGCTGCAGCGGGTGCTGATCAGCCTTTCCGCGCTGGTGAACGACCTTCTCGGCGGGCTGCCCGTCCCGGTCGGCTAGGCCGGCCGGTACCCCGGACGGACAAGCCGGCGACGGCCCGGTGCGGTTCCTCCCGCGCCGGGCTTTCGTCGTGCCGCACGAAGAAGCCCGGTACGGCAGGAACCGCACCGGGCTTTCGTTGTCGCACAGGCTATTCGTAGACGACGTAGGCGGGCGTCGGGCTCAGCGCCAGGACGTCCGCCGGGGTCATCAGGTCCGCGCCGCGGCGGGTGTCCTCCTCGAAAAACAGCTTGAAGCCCGGCCGCACGTGGGCGGGCATGGTCGTCATCAGCGTCTTCCAGGTCGCCTTCTTGGCGGCGGCCGAACCGATGCCGTCGACGACCTTGACGACCGAGACGCCCTTGTGCGGCTTGAGAAGCTGCTCGTCCCGCACGACCGACGCGGCGACCTGGTGGTAGATCATGATCTTGGCGGGCAGGCGGTGCGCGTCGGCCAGGCCGCCGAGGTAGCGGGCGACCCCGTCGAGCTCGGCGCCGGTCGTGCGGCCGAACTTCTTGCCGGGGATGACCCCCGGTTCGACGGCCCACTCGGGGTCGAGCGCGACACCGACGTCGGGCTCGGTAAGCCAGCGCTCGTAGGCCTGGACCTCGGGCAGGAAGTCGGCGCGGCCGGGCTGGATGTTCAGCAGCAGCAAGCCGTTCATCGCCCGCGCGGCGTCGAGGTAGTCGCGCACGGTCGAGTCCTCGCAGCGGCTGCGGAACATGCCGTCCTCGCCGGGCGAGCGGTGCACGGTGGTGGCGATCAGCTCGACGACCGGGGTGACCGGACGCTCCTGCGGGAACGTCTCGATCTGGCGGCGCAGCGCGCTGCTCGCTTCGGTGAGATCACCGGTCATCCGGCCGAGCGCCTTCGCGCCGGGAGCACCGCAAAAGCCGACGAGCAAGCCCTTTTCGAGCGGGTTCGGAGGTGGTGGCGGCGGTGGTCCCGCGACGGCTGCAGCGGGGGCGGGCACGGCCAGCGCCCTCCCCCGCTGCAGCGCACCGCACGCGCTCGTGGCCAAGCCCGCGAGAGCGGCGGTGAGGACCAGGCGTCGATCGAAGGTTCGTTCGGCGGCGACCGCCTTTTTCGGGACCATCGCGGGAAAATACCCGTCGGCGATCTTCGCCAAACCCGTTTCCCGGCGATCACCGAATCGTGCCGGGACCACTTTCGGGCGCATGGCGCCGGCCTGCGGGAACGCGGCTTTTCGCGCGGTGGCGCGCAGTTCCGCGCTCACCCGACCCGGTGGCCCGGCCCGCACCCGCGACGGCCCGGACGCACACTTCCGGCATGCGTTGCCTTTTCCGGTTCGGGTTCACCGCTGTCTTCGCGTTGGCGGCCTGTGGTGGCCCCGCACCCGTCGCCCCGGCGCCCGCACCGCCGCGCCCGGAGCCCGCCGCCGCGCCGGCCCGCATCACGCCCGCCGCCGCCCGTCAGGTCGGTGCCGACGAGCTGGGCCGGGTGCCGGTGCTGATGTACCACCGCATCGTCGCGCAGCCGAAGTCGGTCTATGAGCGCACGCCCGCCGACTTCACGGCGGAACTCGAGCGCCTCGCGGCCGAGGACTACGTCCCGATCACGACGGCGGAACTGGTGTCCCGCCGGGTCGACCTCCCGGCGGGAGCGCACCCGGTGGTCCTGACGTTCGACGACGGCGACCCGACGGTGTTCCGCCTGAGCCCGCAGGGCCAGCCGGAGGCGGGAACGGCGATCCGGATCCTGTTGGACGTCGCGGCGGCGCACCCGCGGTTCCGCCCGGTGGCGAGCGTGTACGTCAACGAGCACCCGTTCGGCGGCGACCCGGACGGCCGCGCGCTGCGCTGGCTCGCCGACCACGGCTTCGAGATCGGCAACCACACGCGCCGCCACACGAACCTGCGCACGGCAACGGAAGCCGCGGCCACGGCGGCGATCGCGGAGGAGGACGCGCTGATCCGCCAGGCGGTGCCGGGCTACCAGCCGAAGACCCTCGCGCTGCCGTACGGGAGCCGCCCGCACCGGCCGGACCTGGCGGTGCAGGGACCGGGTTACGCGTACGGCGGCGCGCTGCTGGTGGGGGCGGGCCCGGCACCGTCACCGTGTTCGAGCGAGTTCGACCCGGCGGCGATCCCCCGGATCCGCTCGCAGTCGGCGGGCAAGGAGGCGGAGTACGGATCGGCTCATTGGCTCGACGAGCTGGGAGCGCCATCGGCTCACCGCTACACATCGGACGGCGACCCGTCGACGGTGTCGTACCCGCGGTCCGAGGGCGCGGCGGCGCCGGAGTGTGCGAGCGTGGCCCTTGCCTACTGAACGCCACCCGATGGCCCGCGTCGACTGGCTCCCCCAGCCACGCCGCCGGCCGCAGCCGGGGACCGCGGTGAAGTCGCCCCGCATCCCGGCCCCAGCGGCTCGAACGGCTCCGGCTCCGGCGCCGGCTCCGGCTCCGGCTCCGGTAGAAGAAAAGCCGGGTGGCCCGGTGGCACCGGCCCGCGAGGCTCAAGTCGCGGCGGCCCCGGTGACTGCGGCCCCGGTGGTTCCGCCCATGCCATGTCGCCCGGCTACGCCGAGCCCGGCATCCGCGCCGGAGCCACGCACGTCGGCCGAGGCAACAATCGCGCCGGCCCGCCCGGCCCCGGGGCCGGCTGCGCCGGGGCCCCGGACCACCGAACCGACCCATTCGGCGCGCCCGAACCCTGCGGTCCAGCGCCCTGCTTCCGCCGCCGAGCCACTCACCAAGGCCCCACCCACCACAACCCACGCGGCGCACCCCGCCCCAACCGCACCGAGCCCGGCAGCCGCCCCCGAACCCGCCCCCCTTCCCGAAACGGCAGTCCCAGCCGCACCAGCTCGCCCGGCAACCACGAACCCGTCCTCCGCTGCCGAGCCGACCCACTCCGCCCGGCACCCCGGCACCATCTCCGTCGCTCCCGCGATCTCGGTCGGCCCGCCGGCCCCCCGAGTCCCGCACCCCCGCGCCGCCACCCCCGAACCACCCGCTCCATCCCTCGCACCACCAGCCCCCAAGCCGGCCCAAGCCGCCTGGTGGCCGCCCGCTGTGCTCGTCTTCGCCGTCGCCCTGGCCCTTGCCCTTCTTCTCACCCCCGAAGCCGCCCAGCCCCGGCGGGTCTCCGGGGTCGCCTCCGCCCAGCCCACCACGACGACCACACCCGCAAAACCAGCCCCCGAACCCGCCGCCCTGCCCGAAGGCGTTCCCGTCACCGAAACCGGCGAGGGGACCTGGCACGTCGTCCCCAGCGAGGGGCGCGACATCGGTACCGGGGAAAAGCTCCTCACCTACACCGTCGAAATCGAGGACGGTGTCGACCTCGCCGGCTTCGGCCACGACGTCGACACCGTCCTCGCCGACCCTCGTGGCTGGGCCGGCCGAGGCGACGTCACCTTCCGGCGGGTCGACGGCGGCGACCCCGACGTCCGGATCAGCCTGACCACCCCCGGCACCGCGCGGCGCCCGGACCTCTGCGGCTTCAGCATCCCCTTCGACTCCTCCTGCCGCCTTTCGCGCGACCACCGGATCGTCGTCAACCTCGCGCGGTGGCTCCGCGGCGCCCACTCCTACGACGGCGACCTCCCCGGCTACCGCGCCTACGCCATCAACCACGAGATGGGCCACGCCCTCGGCCTCGGCCACGTCGGCTGTCCCGCCCCCGGTGCGCCGGCGCCGGTGATGATGCAGCAGACCTTCGGGCTCTCCAACACCTACCTCGCGAACCTCAACCGCGCCGAACCCGGTGCCGCCACGAAGGTCCAGCCGGACGGCGCCGTGTGCCGCCCGAACCCCTGGCCGCGCTGACTGGTTTGGACCGCCGCCCGGCGGGGTACCCGCCGCCCCTCTGGGAGGGGTGTGCCATGGTGCGGAAACTTCTGGCCGGTACGACGACGATCCTGCTCCTCGCCGGGTGCGGCGGAGTCGGCAGCGGTGGTGATACCGAAGCCACCTTGACGACCATGGGCTTCGGCCTCGGCGACGAGATCGCCACCACCCGGGCCGACCTGGCGGGCAAGGCGATCGCGCCCGCCACCGTCAAGATCGGCGGGAGTGCCTTCGACGCCCAGCAGTTCCTCGCCTCCGTCGCGTCGCACACCCCACCGGACCTCGTCTACCTCGACCGTCAGCTCCTCGGCACCTACGCCGCCCGCGGCACCCTCGAACCCCTCACCGACTGCATCGCGAAGCAGCACATCGATGTCAGCCAGTACCGGCCCGCCGCACTCAAGGAAGTCACCCTCGACGGCAAGGTCTACGGCCTGCCCGAGTTCTACGACAACCGGGTCCTGCTGGTGAACGACGCCGCCGTCGAAGCGGGCGGGCTGACACCCCGGGACGTCGATCCCGCGGACCGGGCGAAGCTGACCACGGCCGCGCAGAAACTCACCGTCCGCAGCGGCGGCGGGCTGTCGCGGATCGGCTTCGACCCGAAGATCCCCGAGTTCCTCCCGCTGTGGGCCAAGGCCAACGGCGTGCAGATGCTCAGCGACGACGGCCGTACCGCGCACCTCGACGATCCGCGGCTGGCCGAAGCCCTGACGTACGCCAAGTCGCTGATCGACGCCCAGGGCGGCTGGAGCGCGGTGAAGGCCTTCCGCGACTCGTTCGACTTCTTCGGCGAGAAGAACCCGTTCAAGCAGGGCCAGCTGGCGGCCACCCTGATGGACGACTGGTACCTCAACGTCCTCGCCAACTACTCCCCCGACGTGCGGATCTCCGCGGCGCCGTTCACCGACACCGCCGGCACCCCGATCGACTGGGTCACCGGCAGCGCCTGGGTCATCCCGGCCGGCAGCACCCACAAGGAGCAGGCCTGCACCTGGATCAAGACGATGACCGACGCACCGGCGTGGGTCGCCGCCGCCAAGGCGCGCGCCGAGAAGCGGAAAGCCGCCGGCAAGGCGTTCACCGGCGTCTACACCGGCAACCGCGTCGCCGACCAGGAGATCTTCGGCAGTCTCGTGCAGCTGGCCGACCGGCCCGCGTTCGACGCCGCCGTCCGGACCGTGCTCAAAGCCCAGGACAGCGCCTTCACCATGCCCGCCTCCCCGGCCGGTTCCGAGTTCAAGACGGCGTGGCAGAACGCCGTCAACCGCGTGCTGTCGGGCGAGCAGCAGCCCGCCGACGCCCTGCGCCAGGGCCAGCAGGAAGCCCAGCGGGCGCTGGACGCCGCCCGGTGAAGCGGCGTACGCGAGACGCCTGGGCCGCGTATGCCTTCCTGTCCCCCTGGATGATCGGGTTCGCCGTCTTCATGGCGCTCCCGATGATCGCCAGCCTCGTCCTCTCCTTCACCGACTACGACGCCCTGCGCTCGCCGGACGCCGTCGGCTGGGCCAACTACCAGCGGCTCCTCGAAGACCCGGCGGTGCGCAAGAGCCTGGTCAACACGCTCGTGTACACCGTCATGTCGGTGCCCGCCACGATGGCCGTCTCGCTGGCGCTGGCCTCGCTCCTCACGCGGGCCGGACGCCGGTCGGCCGGGTTCTTCCGCACCGTGTTCTACCTGCCCGAAATCACCCCGAAGGTCGCCGTCGGCGTGCTGTTCCTGATCCTGTTCAACGGCCAGGCCGGCCTGGTCAACGCCGCGCTCGGGCTGGTCGGCATCGACGGTCCACAGTGGAGCACCGACGGCCCGTGGGTGAAGCCGGGCCTGGTGCTCATGCACCTGTGGTCGGTCGGCAGCACGGTGGTGATCTACCTGGCCGCGCTGCGCGGCGTGCCGCGGGAGCTGTACGAGGCCGCCGAGCTCGACGGCGCGTCGGCGTGGCAGCGGTTCCGGCGGATCACCGTCCCGATGATCAGCGGCGCGCTGTTCTTCACCCTGATCGTCCAGACGATCGCGGCGCTGCAGTCGTTCGACGAGGCCTACACCGCGTTCTACGGCTCCGCGGCCTCGGCGACCTACAGCAACGACGCGGCGCTGTTCTACCTGATCTACCTCTTCCAGCAGGCCTTCGAGTTCCTCCACCTCGGGTACGCCTCGGCGATGGCGTGGCTGCTGTTCGTCGTCATCCTGGCGATCACGCTGGTGCAGGTCCGGCTGAGCCGCCGGTTCGTGTACTACGAGGGCGGTGACCGGTGACGGCCCGCCGGGTGGTCCGCTGGACGGCGCTGGCCGCGGCGACGGTGCTGTTCCTCTACCCGTTCGTCTGGCTGCTCAGCGCGTCGGTGAAGCCGCGCGCGCAGGTCTTCGACAACCTGCTCATCCCCCGCACCTGGGCCTGGGACAACTACGTCGAGATCTGGCGGGCCGCGCCGGTCGCGGCCTGGTTCGTCAACAGCGTCGTGGTGTCGCTGGCGGCGGCCGTGGCGGTGACGCTGACCAGCTCGCTGGTGGCGTTCGGCTTCGCCTACTTCCGCTTCCCCGGCCGCAGCGCGCTCTTCGGCCTGGTGCTGGCCACGATGATGCTCCCGGCCGCGGTGACGATGATCCCGGTGTACCTGATCTGGAACAGCGTCGGCCTGGCGCACACGCAGGTGCCGCTGTGGGCCGGGAACCTTTTCGGCAGCGCGTTCTACATCTTCCTGCTGCGCCAGTTCTTCCTCGGCCTGCCGCGCGAGGTGTTCGAGGCCGCCCGCGTCGACGGCGCGAGCCACTGGACGCTGTTCTGGCGCATCGCCGTGCCGCTGTGCCGCCCGGCGCTGATCGTCAGCTTCGTGTTCGAGCTCAAGGCGAGCTGGTCGGACCTGCTCAAGCCGCTGATCTACCTGCGCGACCCGGCGCTGTACACGCTGCCCCGCGGGCTCAAGGCGCTGTCGGACCAGTTCGGCCAGGCCGGCGAGCAGCGGTGGGAGATCGTGCTGGCCGGCAGCGTCATCACGACCGTGCCGCTGCTGATCGTGTTCTTCGTGGCGCAGCGCCACTTCCTCGCCGGGATCACGACGGAAGGTCCCACGGCCACTCGGTGAGCGCGGTGCGCATCAGGCGGGCCGCGGCGGGCAGGCGGTCGCCCGCGGCCCAGAACAGCGTGATCGTGCGCCGGCAGTCCGGGCTGTCCACCGGGATCCAGGCGACCGGCACCTGCGCGGCGACGCGGCGGGCCATCGCCGGGTTGAGCCCGACGCCCATCCCGGCGCTGATGAGTTCCTGGATCGCGCCCGGTTCGTCGCCCTCGAAGACGATCTTCGGGGTCAGGTCGCGGGCGGCGAAGAGCCGGTCGAGCAGCCGCCGGTGCCAGTGCCCGCGCCGGGCGGTGACGAACGGCTCGCCGGCGAGGTCTTCGACGCTCACCGAGGCACGGTCCGCCAGCCGGTGCCCGAGCGGGGTGGCCAGCAGCACCGGCTCGTCGAGCAGCCGCACCCCGGCCAGCCCGTCGTCGGGGATCGGTTGCGAGGCAACGCACAGATCGACCTCGTGGGCCCGCAGCGCCCGCGCCATCGCCTCGGCGGGCAGCTGGTGCAGCTCGATCTCGACGTCCGGGTGGGCCCGCTTGAACGCGGCGAGCGGCCGGGTGAGCGTGAGGAAGGTTTCCGACGCCAGCCGCACCGTGCCGAAGCCCTCCGCGTCGGCGACCGCACGCCGCCCCGCGTCCAGCTCCCCGAGGGCGCGCTCGACGTAGCCGCGGAAGAGCTTTCCGGCGTCGTTGAGCCGGAGCCGGCCGGCCCGGTCGAACAACGGTGTGCCGAGCTCGTTCTCCAGCCGCGCGATGGTGCGGCTCAGCGACGGCTGGGCGACGCGCAGCTCTTCGGTCGCGCGGCTGAGGTGCTCCAGCCGGGCCACCACGAGGAACTGCCGCAGCGTCCCCAGGTCCACGTCATGCCTCCCGCGTCATAACGGCATAGCGATATTGATCTTAGACATGATGACTTCCCGGTCATAGCTTCGGAGTGTGGAAAGAACCGGGAAAGCGAGTGGGGTGCTGCGGGTCGTGGCGAGCGCGCACCTGGTGGCGATCGCCGGTCAGCCGGTGTTCGCCGGGGTGTACCTCAGCGGCGACTACGACGGTCTGCGCCTGCACGCGACCGGAGCCGACGTCGTCACGTCGCTCGGGTACGCGCAGCTGATCGTCGCGATCGTGGTGTGGGTCCGGCTGCGGCGGGCGTGGCCGTTCGCCGCCACGGCGGCGGTGGTGACCGCGGAGACGGTCCAGTACTTCGCCGGGCTGGACGGCGCTTTGTGGCTGCACCTGCCACTGGGGGTGCTGACCGTCGCCGGGCTGGTCGTGCTGGTCGTCGCCCTGTGGCGCCGCCGGTGGGAGGCCGTCGATGCGTGATCTGAGCCGTCGCCAGGTGCTGCGCCTCGGCGGCGCCTTCGGCCTGCTTATCGCCACCGGGCTGTCCACCGCGGCCGCGCTGTCCCGGCGGCCGGCGCTCACCGGCGCCGAACTCCGCAGCGCCTTCCCGCTGCCGCCGCCGTTCCGGGTGCCGCTCCCGCTGCCCCGGGTGCTGCCACCGGTGGCTCCCGGCCGCTTCGAGATCACCCAGCGCGTGGCGGACATCGAGATCCTGCCCGGGATCCGGACGTCGATGTGGACCTACGACGGCACGTTCCCGGGGCCGACGATCGAGTCGCGCCGGGGCGAGCCGGTCACCGTGACCCACCGCAACGAGCTGCCCGTGCCGACCGTCGTGCACCTCCACGGCGGCCGGACGCCGGCGGACTCCGACGGCTACCCGACCGACCTGGTGCTGCCCGCGGACTGGACTCCCGTCCACCACGCGATGTCCGACCCGCGGGCCGTGCGGACCCGCCTCACCCGCAGCTACACGTTCCCGCTCGACCAGCGGCCGGCGCTGCTCTGGTACCACGACCACCGGATGGACTTCACGGCCCCGGCGATCTGGCGCGGCCTCGCCGGACTGCACATCGTGCGCGACGACGCCGAAGAAGCGCTCGGGCTTCCCGCGGGAGCGCGGGAACTGCCGCTGCTGATCGCCGACCGCGCGTTCGCCGCCGACGGCAGTCCCGACTACCCGTCGGTGGACGGCACGCTGCGGGACCGGCCGGGCGTGCGGGAGAGCTTCCTGGGCGGGGTGCTCGGCGACGTGCTCCTCGTCAACGGCGCGCCGTGGCCGGTGCACGAAGTGGACGCGGCCCGGTACCGGCTGCGGATCCTCAACGCGTCGAACGCCCGGCACTACGAACTCGAGGCGGTCACCGACGACGGGCGCCGGCTCCCGCTCGTCCAGATCGGCGCCGACCAAGGGCTGCTCGCCGCGCCCGTCACCCACGCCACCCTGCCGGTCGGGCCGGCCGAGCGCTACGACGTCGTCGTGGACTTCGCGGGCGTCCCGGTCGGCGGCCTTGTCCGGCTGCGCAACCGGCTCGGCTCCGGGCGCACCGCCGAAGTAATGGCCTTCCGGGTCGCGCGCCGCGCCCGGGACGACAGCCGCGTTCCCGCTGTCCTGTCGACGGATCTGCCGTCGTGGGACCGGCCGGTCCGGGTCCGCGACTTCTCCTTCCGCGCCGGTCAGCTGGACCACGGGCGCGGCTGGCTGATCGGCGGGCGGGCGTTCGACCCGGCCCGCACGGACGTCACCGTCCCCCTCGGCGACGTCGAGGTGTGGCGGCTGGTCGCCGACGTCCACCACCCGGTGCACCTGCACCTGGCGGGGTTCCGCGTGCTCTCGCGCGGCGGGCGGCCGCCGCTGCCGCACGACGCCGGGCTCAAGGACACCGTTTCGCTTCGCCCGGGCGAAGCGGCGGAGATCATCACCCGCTTCGACGGCTACCGCGGCCGGTACCTCTTCCACTGCCACAACGCCGAACACGAGGACATGGGCATGATGGCGAACCTCGAAATCACCTGACACGGGCTGTCGCGCTTCGTCACCCGGTCGTGGCGGGGTCGATCTCCAACGGGGGTCGGCAAACCAGCCCTGACCACCTGCGGCGCGGGTTCCGCTGGGCCGGACGGGCAAGGACCACCAAGCCCGAGTGAATCTTCTTGTCCCTGCGAAACTCCCGCCACTAGCGTCTTCCGTGAGGGACCGGATCCCTTTCCTGTCAAGGAAACGAACGAGGAGTGCCATCGATGACCGCTCTCGAGAAGCCCGTGACCCGCACCGCGTACCAGCAGTCGGTCGCCGACTACTGGAACGCGGAGAAGGATCCGGTGAACCTCCGGCTGGGCGATGTCGACGGGCTCTACCACCACCACTACGGCCTCGGCGACTACGACCCGGCCGTGCTCGAAACCCCGGCCGCCACGCGCGACGAAGCGATCATCGCGGAGATGCACCGGCTCGAGACCGCGCAGGCGGACGTCCTGCTCGACCACCTGGGCCCGATCGCGCCGGAGGACCGGCTGCTCGACGCCGGCTGCGGCCGCGGCGGCACGAGCGTCATGGCCCACCTGCGGTTCGGCTGCCAGGTCGACGGCATCTCCATTTCGGAGCAGCAGGTCGGGTTCGCCAATGCGCACGTGCGGCAGCGCGGGATCGACGGCTCGGTGCGCTACCACCTGAAGAACATGCTCGACACCGGCTTCGAATCCGGGGTGTTCCAGGGCATCTGGAACAACGAGAGCACGATGTACGTGGACCTGAACGACTTGTTCGCCGAGCACGCGCGGCAGCTCAAGCCCGGCGGCCGGTACGTGACGATCACCGGGTGCTACAACGACGTCACGGGCGGCCGGTCGCGCGCGGTGAGCCAGATCGACCAGCACTACATCTGCAACATCCACGCCCGCGGCGACTACTTCAAGGCGCTGGCCGCCAACGGGTTCGTGCCGATCAACGTCGTCGACCTGACCGCGGCGACGATCCCCTACTGGGAGCTGCGGGAGAAGTCGTCGGTCGCCACCGGCATCGAAAAGCCGTTCCTGACCGCCTATCGCGAGGGCAGTTTCCACTACCTGCTGATCGCCGCCGACCGCGTCTGAGGCGGGCGGGGTGACCGGGGAGAGCACCACTTGTCCACAATGGACCGCCGGTGGGCTGCCGACGGTGCCGTTCGGGCTGGGGACGTCGGCGGCGCGGATCGCGACCCAGTTCGCGCCCGCGCCCGGGCCGGACCCGGCGTACGCGTACCTGCCGTGGGGCGACGGCAGCGCGTCGCCGCTGTACTGCCCGGTCCAGGGCCGGGTCGACGACGGCCTGGCCGCCGAAGTCGACCGGCGGCTGGTCGCCTGGGCGGCGGACCGCGGGTTCACCGGCAAGGGCCTGGAGCAGATCGCCGGCGCCGGGTTCGGCCGGCTGGCGATGCTCGCCCACACCGACTGCGACGACCCGGACCGGCTGCTCGTCGCCGCGCAGCTCAACGCGGTCTGGTGGGCGGCCGACGACTACTACGCCGACGACAGCACGCTCGGCGCGGCGCCGACCGAGCTCCCGCCGCGGCTGGCGCTGGTCATGGCGGCCATGGACCCGGTCGCCCCGGCCGGGGAGTTCACGCCTCCGCTGGAAGAGGCGTTGCGCAGCGACCCGATCCTCGTCGGGCTGCACTCGGCGATCGGCCACCTGGGCCGGCACGGTTCGCCGGTGCTCGTGCAGCGGGTCTGCTACGCGACGTTCTCGATGTTCGTCAGCTGGGACGCCTACGCGGCGTGGCGCCACACCGGGCGGTACCCACCGGCGTGGGAGTACCTGGCGGCCCGCCAGCACGACAGCTTCTACACGTCGATGACCTTGGTCGACGCCGTCGGCGGTTACGAGCTGGCCGCGCCGTTCTACTACGACCCGCGCGTGCGCGAGGCGATGATGCGGGCCGGGACGGCGTCGGTGCTGGTCAACGACCTGCACTCGGTGGCCAAGGACGCGGCCGACGAGAAACCGGTCTGCAACATGGTGCTGCAGATCGCCGCCGACCGCGGCTGCCCGGTCGAGGAGGCGGTGGAGGCCACCGTCGAGCTGCACAACAAGATCGTCCACGAGTTCGAGGACGGCCACCGGGAGCTGCTGGCCGTGCCGTCGCCGGAGCTGCAGCGCTTCCTCGTGGGTGTCCGTTCCTGGATGGGCGGCGGCTTCACCTGGCACGCCACCAATCCCCGCTACCAGTGATTGGGGTTTCGTTGTGACTGTCACCGACCCGGTGGGATCCGAGCAGGTGGAATCCGAGCAGGCGCCGTCGAGCTTGGGGCGGGCGGCGGCCCGGACCCTGGCC